>DATLVW010000022.1:0-3636 GCA_035577085.1 Thermoanaerobaculia bacterium | reverse complement strand
TGCTCACGCTCTTGGTAGACTTCTTCATGGCCAATCTCCTTTTCTGCAGATCCTCTGTGCTTTCACACTGAAGATTACTGCGCGGGGGTTGGCCTTCTCATCTCATCTCCTTGTGTCCGCTCGGAAAAACTGGGGCGCGTCCGTCCTTATGCACGGAGGTACCGGTATGAGTTCTGAGACGAAGGCAATGCGTGGAGTGGCGCCGCACAAGCGGATTCATACAGCGGCGGGCGTTGGTACCCGCCACCCAAATTTCAAGAATCATGGCGGGCCCGTCATTAGCGCGCCCAGGATCACGACATCGTTCTGGGGAGCCGGTTGGAGCACACCACCGAACCGTGCTCGCGCCGACCGCCTCAATCAGTTCATGCGCGATTTCCTCGCAAGCAAGTACATGAACATCCTCACGCAGTACGGTGTCGGACATGGCGCGTTTGCGGGCGAAACGTCGGTGGCGGCTGTGGCCGCAGAGATCTCCGACAAGGACATTCACACCATCATTCAGAAGGCCATCGACGACGGCACAATCATGGAGCCCGGGCCGAACGATTGCCTGGTGATCTTCCTCGATGATGGCATCGGGGTGAAGGACGCCGACACGACCATGTGTGAGCCCACGAGTGATGACGCCTTCGGATATCACTTCTTCTTCAAGACCTCGAAGGGGCACGACTTCTTCTACGCGGTGATTCCAAGCCTCAACGACGCGTGCATCCACAACACGTGTCCCGATCCGACACAATGTTCTCTCCAAGTCGGCCAGACGCGCGAGCAGCGGCAGACGCAGGTAACGACTCACGAAGTGTCGGAGATGCTAACCGACCCGAAGCTCACGGCGTGGTTCGATGACGACGGCGGCTCTGAGAATGGAGACATCTGCAACGGCGAACCCGGACAGATCACGGTCGGTGCTAATACCTGGACGGTTCAGAAGATGTACAGCAAAGTCGATGACGTGAAGACGAAAGGACAAACCATCTGTGTCGTTGCGCCGAAGAAACCGCTGCCCGCTGCGCACTGATCGCACTCCAACGCAACTGGCGCTTGCGCGCATGACATGACGTCAGATCCCTCGCCCCCGCTTCAGCCGGGGCGCGGGGTCCAGCCCTGAAACGGGCTGACCTTGCCCGTCCACCGCATGGGCGGTACTCTCAGGTAATGCGTCCCCTTCGGTACTCCATCAACGTCACACTAGACGGATGCTGCGATCATCGTGAAGCGTTCGCGGACGAGGACTTGCATCGTCATGCGGTCGAGAATCTCGCTCAGGCTGATGCCCTCCTCTTTGGCCGGGTGACATACGAAATGATGGAGGCAGCGTGGCGGCCGCCGGCGGGGACTGGAGCGAGGCCCGATTGGATGGAGCCCTTCGCCCGGACGATCGACGCGGCAAAGAAGTACGTCGTGTCGAGCACCCTGGAGCGGGTCGATTGGAATGCGGAGCTGGTGCGCGGGGATCTGGCCACGGCCGTTCAGCGGCTCAAGACGGAGCCGGGTAAGGGACTGTTCACGGGAGGCGTGAAGCTCCCGATGGCGCTGGCGGAGCTCGGTCTCATTGATGAATACGAGCTCGTGGTACACCCGAGGATAGCGGGCCACGGGCCGGCGTTGTTCGCGGGGCTGTCGAAGCGTATCGACCTGAAGCTCGTGAGCCGGCTGGAGCTCCGCTCGGGAGCGGTGGCGATGCGTTATGAGCCGAGAAGGTAGGGCTTGTTAGCGCAGTCTGCGCCAGCATGGAAACAATTCGGGCCGGCCGGGAGTGCTACCCTTGCACGCTTCAAACAACATCGGAGGTCCGAATGCGAAGAGTCACAGGCATCGGCGGCATCTTCATGAGCGCCCAGGATCCCAAGGCACTATGCGATTGGTACAAGAAACACCTCGGGATCGACGTTCAGCCCTGGGGTGGAGCAGCCTTCGACTGGACGGACGCCGAAGGCAACCCGACCAAGGGAACTACGGCCTGGTCGATCGGTCCAGCGGACGGCAAGCACTTCGCTCCGAGCAAGGCGGCCTTCATGGTCAACTACCGCGTCGAAGATCTGACAGCACTTCTCAAAGCACTGCGCGAGGAAGGTTGCAATGTGCTCGAGAAGACCGACGACGGGGAGTACGGGAAATTCGGATGGGTCATGGATCCCGAGGGCAACAAGGTTGAGCTCTGGCAGCCGCCACAAGGGCAATAAACATCCGTTACTGGCGAGGAGAGCCGGCACGGACCTGCTCATCGCTACTACCCGAGCCCGCGGTGGCTCCTGCGGTTCGCGTCGCGCACGCCCTCTCCGACAGTTGGCATGAGCAAGCAGTTCCAGTCGGACCTGAACACTGTACAGACATCGGAGAAAAGCATGGACCACGTCAAGAAATCGAGAACCTGGGCTTCTGCTACGACCCCCGACACGCGACATCCTACGACTCCCGCAAACTTGTTGATCGCGACACTCCTGTTCGCGACGCTGTTGTTCGCCTCCACAGCATCCGCGCAAACGTCGCGCCCAGGCGACGGCATCGGCGCGGCGCAGGTCGATGCGATCTATCCCGATATCGAGAAGCTCTACATCGATCTGCACCAGAATCCGGAGCTCTCGCTTCACGAGCAGCGCACGGCGGCGACGCTGGCGGCGCGCGTCAAAGCGTTGGGGTATGAGGTCACGACCGGCGTCGGTGGCACCGGTGTCGTCGCCATCCTCAGGAACGGACCCGGGCCGGTGGTGATGTTACGCACGGAGCTCGATGCGTTGCCGATCGAGGAGAAGACGGGCCTGCCCTTCGCGAGCACGGTGAAGACGAAGAACGATGCCGGCGACGTCGTGTCGGTGTCGCACATGTGCGGACACGATGTGCACATGGCGGCGTGGAGCGGCACGGCCGAGCTCATGGCGAAGAACCGCGCGCACTGGCATGGCACGCTGATGCTGGTCGGGCAACCGGCCGAGGAGGTCGTGGCTGGCGCGACGGCAATGCTGCGCGATGGTTTGTTTACGCGCTTCCCGAAACCCGACTATGCGCTGGGCATTCACGACGAGCCTTCCCTGCCGGCCGGCGTGATCGGGTTCCACTCGGGGTACTTCCGCGCCAACTCGACCGGTCTCGACATGACGGTGTACGGCAAGGGAGGCCACGGCGCCTATCCGCAAACCGCGATCGATCCGGTCGTCATCGCCGCGCGCATCGTCCTCGGCCTGCAGACCATCGTGTCGCGCGAGAACGATCCGAACGATCCCGCCGTGGTCACGGTCGGCAGCATTCATGGCGGCAGCGCCTCCAACATCATCCCCGATCAGGTGAAGCTGCAGATCACCGTGCGCTCGCTCGACCCCGCGGTCCAGAAGCGCCTGATCGCCGCAATCGAGCGCCAGGCGAAATTCGAAGCGCTCGCCGCGAATGCGCCGAAGGAACCGCTGGTCGAGACCAAGTCCAACACCGACGCCGTCTACAACGATCCCGCGCTGACGCAGCGCATGGTCGCCGCCGCCCGCACCGCGATGGGCGCCGGCCAGGTGGTCGAGATGCCGGCACAGATGGGGGGAGAAGACTTCTCGCAATTCGGACTGGCAGGCGTTCACGCCGTGTTGCTGCACGTCGGCGCGGTCGATGCCGCGAAGCTGGAAGCCTCGCACAAGTCCGGCGTGCCGC
>DATLVW010000021.1:0-3808 GCA_035577085.1 Thermoanaerobaculia bacterium | reverse complement strand
CGAGTTGTCGGAGAACCACATTCCCGTCCGCTTATAAATCTGATCCCGCATCAGCCTGAACACGTCGTCCGGCAGATCGAGATGGTGATTCAGGGACAGATTGAATGTGGACATTGCCAGTTGATTAGTGGATTAGTGGATCAGTCGATCAGGACAAAAAGGAACCCTGATCCACTGATCGACTAATCTACGAATCCACTACCCCTTCATTGCCTGCAAAATCGCCGCGATCACCACCTCGCGCCGGCTGTCGGCCGTGCGCCACGCCTCCTCCAGAAGATCGCGGTAGAGCTGTTTGTGCCGGACAAAGAGATCCGAGACCTCGTCGAGAATGGCGCTGTTCTCGAGGGCCCGGAACAGATGCGGAAACGACGAACGGTCCGGCAGTTTGTCGAGCGCCATGACGGCCGACTGCTGCACGTAGGTATCCGGATCCTGCAAGGCCACATGCAGCGCCGGCAGCGCGGTGAGATCGCCGCGCACGGCAACTGCGGTTACGGCCGCGGCACGCACACGCCAGTCGTCGTCGGTCGTCGCGAACATCAGGTAGTCGAAGACCTCGTTGCCGGGCACGCGCCCGAGCGCGAGGATGGCGGCGCGGCGAACTTCGAGATCGGATTCGTGAGCGCAGTTGAAGAGCACGTCCTTCACCCGCTCGTCGCCTGACTTGCCGAGGGCCTCGATCGCGGCGATGCGAACAGGCGGTAGGTCGTGCGCGAGATGGTGCATGAGCGGCTGCAAGGCATCGGGATGCCGGTATTCGCCGAGCGCCTGCGCGGCGGAGGTGCGAATCCAGATGTCGGAGTCTTCCAAGGCGCTGATCAACGGATCGAGCCCCTGCGCCGGAAGATGCCGGACGATCGCATTGATCGCCGCGAGCCGCACCGCCGTCGCTTCGTCGGTGAGCGAGAGCACGAGCTGATCGCCGAACCGCTCTTCGCTGAATTTCCCCATCAGCGAGATGGCCTTCTGCCGGATCACGGGATCGCTGTCCTTCGAGGCCAGGAGCAGTTCGTCGTGATACCCGTCTCCCTGGATGTTGACGAACACGGAGAGAGAGTTGAGTTTCATCGGAACCGAGGGCGCTTGCAGCAGCCTGCGTATCCTGGTCAGCACCTCGACTTTTTTCTCCGGATAGGCGGCGACGAGACCGGAGATGGCGTTGACCGCGGCCTGTTGCGAAGCCACATCGGTGTCGTCGAGCTTCGCGAGCAGGTAGTCGATCGAGCGCGGGTCGGTGATCTCACCCAACGTCTCGATCGCCAATCGGCGAATGAGAGCGTTTTCGTGATCGAGGAGAGGGAGGATGTTCGGACCGGCGTCGCGCCCGCCGATGACGTTCAGCACGCGCAGCAGCAGCGCGATGATCTCGTCCTCTTCGGCTGTGCGAAGCATTTCCAGAACGGCTGGCACAGCGCCGTCGCCGAAATCGGTCAGAGCCTGCGCAGCCGTCTCGGCGGAGTCGGGATGCTGCAGGCAGTTCATCAACACCGGAAGCGCCCGCATGTCGCCGGACCACCCGAGGAACTTGAGGATGAACGAGCGGACATCGCGCTTGGGCGTGGCGTGGAGGTGATCGATGAGCGGACCGATCTTCGATTCCGGGAACGACTCGCGGAACTTCCGCTGAATCAGCGTTCGTTCCGCCTGTTCCACGATCTTCGGTTTGCTCGCCTCGGCAATCCGCACGAGCGCCCGCAACGCCGTCAGGTTCAGCCTCTCCTCGGACGCAATAATCCGCAGCAAGAACGATACGGTTCCGACATCGGCAATCTTGCCGATCGCTTCGAGCACCGGTTTGCGAAGCGACTTCTCCGCGTACAGCGGCATGATCGCGGGCAGCGCAGCCCGATCGCCGATCTCGCCAAACGCCTCCACGGCGTGAAACTTGAGCCACAGATCGTCGCGCTTCAGGACGCGCATGAGGTGAGGCAACGCCGCGGCATCGCGATACTTGCCGAGGGAGGAAACGATCGAGGAGGAGACGTTGATGTCGGGCTCTCCTTCCAGTGACTCGACGAGGATGTCGAAAGCGTCGCTGCTGCGAAGATCGCCGAGGAGATTGACGAGCGACAAGCGGACGTCGACGTCCTTCTCGATGCGAAGACGGTAGACGATTGGCCTGATCGCCGGTTCGCCGATTCTGACCAGCGCTTCGGTTGCGGAGTTGCGCTTGCCGGCGTTCTCCGGATCCGCCAACGCATCGAGCAGCCCGGTGACGACTTCGGGCTGCGGATCGTGCAGGAGGCCGTCGACGATGGTCTTGCGAACGCGCCAATCCTTGTCGCCGAGGAGCTCGAACATCAGCGGATAGTTCCGCTCGTCGACCATGTGCGCGACGAGATAGGCCGCTTTCTGCCGCGCGTCGGCATCGGACGAGCGGGCCTGTTCGAGGAGTTGGGGATCGGCGTTCATCGTTCCGTCCCTGTCATCAGTCGCCCGGCTTCTTCCCGTTTCATGCGTACGAACAACTGCAGCGTCTCGGAGAAAATCTCCGTGTCCTGGCGAACGCGCAGGGGGACGCGCGAGTCGTAGTAGTTGCGGCCTTCGGCGATCTCCTCCTTCAACACCTCGAAGAAGTTGTCGTCGCGGATTCCGGCCTCCACTTTTCCCGGGTGGTAGATCACGATGTCGCTGAGGATGAGTCGGGCCAGGCGCCGCGCTTCGTCGTATTCCTTCGGCTCGACCGGCAGCTCCTCGGTGTGGCCGACCTGCGGGAAGAGTTTGCGGATGATCTGGCGGAACTCGCGCTCAGGGATCTGCTCTTCGATGTATTCGTCGGCTCCGTAAAGATTCGTCGGATTGGCGCGGAAGCGGTTGGCGCGGAAGAGGGCGCCGATCAGGATGACTCGGGTGTGCTCGAGCGCGGTATCGGCGCGGATGTCTTCGGTCACTTCGACGCCTAGTCTGCCTTTGAGGTAGACGTTGACGATGGCGAGGTCGGCGCGGGAGCGGCGAATGAATTCAAAGGCTTGCTCGCCGCTCTCAAACGTCGTCGCATCGAAGCCGAGCCGGCGCAGATGCTCGGCCAGAAAGGCTCGGAAGGGACGCGGCTCGTCGGCGATGACGGCAATGCGCCGCCGCGCTGTGTGTGCCGAGGGGCGTTGCGGCGGCGGGTTGTCTGACGAAGCCGTAGCCGCCGTCTCGGACGCCGGCTTGAGCACCATCTGGTTGCTGCACGAAGGACAAGCCAGACGCACCGCGCGCGTCAACGGCTCGGGGATCGCCGCGCGGAATCTCGCGCCACATTGCTTGCAGGTAAGTTCCATGATCTCAAGTCAGGCCAGTAGCTTGTCCAAATCGAGGAGGATCGTCAACGCATTCGCGTGCCGGAAGACGCCGCGAATGGCTTCGCTTTGCTCGCTGGCATGGACGACCGGGTGTGGTTCGATGGCCGTTGTCCCGACTTTGAGCACGCGCAAAACGCGGTCGACTTCGAATCCGAGAGTCTCACCGTTGCGCTCGGCAACAATCGTTCGTGTGTCGCTACTTCCGGGCCGAGGAGGATGTCCGAGCTTCTGCCGCACATCGACGACGGTCACGATCGTCCCTCGGAGTGACATGATCCCGACGATCGACCGATCGGCATTCGGAATGGGCGTCGTCGGGCGCGGCGTGACGATCTCGACGATGTGATCGATCGATACGGCGTACTGCTCGCCGGCGAGGACGAATGTGAGCAGTTCCACCTGATCGCCGGCGCTGCTCGCTGCCTCTTCTTCGATGAAGCCTTCGCGTTTCCTGCCGGCTTCCTCGCGGAATCGGGCGAGTTTGTCGTCGGAGGGGGTCGTTTGTCGGGGGTCGGGGG
>DATLVW010000020.1:0-2287 GCA_035577085.1 Thermoanaerobaculia bacterium | reverse complement strand
CAATCTCTGTGTCCTCTGTGTCTCTGTGGTTCAAAAAAGACCTTGTTGTTGCAGTTTGCCGTGCCTGTCAATTCGGTTATGACGCTGCTCGGGGTGTTCCTGGTCCCACATGCGAGCGCAAGCCAGCGAAGCAGCGAATGACCTTTCACCCGAGCCCCTACCTCCAGATATCCGTGATGTCCTTCCCCGTCGTTGCCCCTCCGAAAGGTGCGATGCCGTAGATGTCGAGAAGTGTACGCAGGAGGTCGTGATGCGTATAGCTCGTCGACGACTGCGTGCCGGGCGTCACCGGCTGACCCATCACAATCGTCGGGATGTGGTTCTTCGGCGGTGTCGTCGTGATCACGGTGCCCGGACAATGGGTCGTGTACGAGGAGCTGTCTTCGTCCCACGTCACGATCAGCAGGCTGTTGTTCTGCTCTGCCCAGTCGGCGTACGCGCTGAGATTCGTCTGCAGCCACGTGTCCCCTGCGCCGACCTCCGAGGTGATGCGGCTGCCGTTGTGCATGTCGTCATTCAGGTTTGGGATGACGAAGCTGACGTCGGGCAGCGCCGCGAAACCGGCGGCATCGTGAGGGAACTGGGTGAAGTCTTTGCTCGCGGAGTCCGGCACGTTCGTGAAATCGACCCACGGACAATGCTTCGGAGCGAACACGGAGTTGTTGCACGTCGTGCGTGCGCCGGACGGCGGCAGATTCTCCGAGAAGCCGGCGAAGGACTTGCCCGCGCCGATCAGCGCTGCGCCGAGGTTTTGGGAGGTGAACGGGCCGATCGGGCAGGTGTCCTTGCAGACGCCGAGCGTGTCGCCGGCGAAGAAATCGATGTAGTTCGGCTGGCTAGGATGATGCGAGGCAAAGAACTTCGTGAGCAGCGCGCCACGCGACGCCAGACCATTGATGAACGGCGCCTTCGGCGAGCCGATGACATTGCCGAACGACTTGTTCTCCTCGATCACGATCACGATGTGACTGGGAGCCGGAAGCCTCGTGGTAACGATCGTGCCGCCGCCGGCGCCCAGCGTGGTTTCGAGCAGATCGGCTAGCCGATAGCCAGCCATTGCGATCGCTTCGTCCGCGATCGCGAACACGTTCTTCTTGTAGGCGGGAGCCGGCGTCTGATTCTCATGCAGGCTTGCCGGATACGCCGAGCTCTTCGCCGTCTCGAACCCCTCCAGCGACCACGCATCGAAGTCGCCCGGCTTCAGCCTTGCGGCCTCGGACGCCTTCGGATGATCGTGCACGATCATGCCGATGACGCGGTCGAGGTAGACGATTTGCTGATTCGGCGGCTTCTCCTCTGGCTTCTCCAGAATCGAGTTGTCGATGATCCGATCCCAGAAGGTGTGCAGAGGAGAGATCGACTTCGGTGCGAGGAGAAAGAGGTTCCCGCCCCGGTCGCCGGCTGGATTCGCGTCCGTGACGCGGGACTCCGCGTGGAGCGGCTGATGGATGTCGCCCGTGAGGTGCATGATCCAGGCGAGCTGCGTCGCGCGTTCCGAGGCCGTTCCGCATGTCTCGCAGTTAACCGTGCCGCGAAACGTCGTCAACCGTTCCACGGCATTGGTTGACACGATGGGGATGGCCGTGTCGTCGGTGGGCGCGTCGCCGCCGGTGCTGCCCGAGACTCCCTTCCAGAACCTGTCGACGAAATGCCATTCCCGCTGATGGAAACGCGTGCACGCGCGTAGATCGTGCTGGCCCTTCGGCCGGACGACATCGGGCCAGGTCGCGGCACGCATGAAGAACTCGCGCTGGCGGACTGCGAGCGGCCTCGAATCATTCGGGAAGAGATCGAGAAGGCAGGCGTTGCTGGGAGCGCTCTCCAGAAGCGCGATTGCCTTGTTCCGGGCGTCCGGCGACATGTTGTCCCAGGCGATCCCGGCGACCAGCTCATGACCGGTACCGTTCCAGGCAAGGAGCGACTGGCATGACAGGAGAACGAGAGCAAGAACCGGAAGACCGAGGCGTTTCATAGAACATCCTTCTGGCCGCCGGGGAAGCCCGGTTCATCAGGGCCGGCAACCTACTTGAGGAGAGTCCGGTTGGACACAGTTCCCTACCCTGCCGTGATGCGAGGGACCGATCCGCAGATGACGCAGATGGACACAGATGCAGACAACTCTCATCTGCGTCATCTGCGGATTGCTTCCGATACCGGCAGCCGCGCCTGAAACGAGATAGACTGCAGGCGCGGAGGCAACAATGACGGGAACTGCAACGCATCGACCGGTGGCTTTCACTCTGGCTCTTGGACTGCTCGGCGGCGCTGCGCTGATCGTCACGTCGTG
>DATLVW010000019.1:0-4658 GCA_035577085.1 Thermoanaerobaculia bacterium | reverse complement strand
TTGGGAGCGAACGTGAACCTGCCGACGCCTTCGCCGTTGAGGAACGTGCCGGTGAAATGGATCGTGCCCGCATCGCGGATGAGATTGAAATCGACCGGCGTCTCGGCCGTGGCGCTCATCTGCGCGGCGGTGAGTCCGGTGAACTCGCTGCGATCCATCGAGTGGCTGTTCTGGTTGTGATCGGAGACGAGCTGTAGTTGCACCTTCCCGTCATCGCGCGAATCGTCGTGATTCGTCAGATGCCACGCGCCATGCTGCGCGGCGCGCGCCGTGAACGCGGCAAGAAAAAGGAAGAGGGCGAGTGCGAGGGAACGGCGCATGGTGGGTCTCCTTATCGTTGTCGGGGCGTTCGTAACATCCAGTGGTCAATTGGACGTAGCGATTGCGCGAAAGTTAGAAGCAATGGTTCGTCGCCAGCGGCCAGGCATCGCTACCTGACCGCTGGCGTTAACTCACTTCACCTTGTACTTGGCCAGATCCCGAATGAAGTCTGCGTTCACTCCCATCGCGGCCATCCGGACGAGATCCTTCACCGACAGGTTCGTGTAGCCGGCATCGTTGAGCGACTTGATGAACTCGGGATTGACTCCCTGCGCCCGCAGCTCGACGAGATCCTTCGGCGTCAGGTTGTGGTAGCCGGCGTCATTGATCTGCTTGACGTACGCGGGTGTGACACCCATGGCCCGCATCTCCACGAGCTGCTTGGTGCTGAGGTTGCCGTATCCGGCGGCGCGCATCTGCGCGGCGTATTCGGCGGTGATACCCATGGCGCGCAACTCGGTGACGTTGCGGGCGCTATCGAATTTGATGCCGGCAGCGCGAAGGCTGCTGAGGTACTCCGGGGTCACGCCGACGGATTTCATCTCGGCGATCTCGTCGAGGGAAAGCTGGCCCATTCCCGCGCCGCGCATCGAGTCGATGTACGCGGGGGTAACGCCGCAAGCGCGGAGCTCGATCAGATCATCGACCGTCAGCTTGCCGCCTTCGCCGATGTGATGACGCGCACGCGGCAGGCGCGGAGGACGCGGCGTGCGTGCCGCACGCGGAGTACCAGGCGTGTCGGGCGGCTCAGGTGGCTCGGGAGTTTCCTGCTCCCAGGCGTACTCATAGCCGCGGATTGCGCTCATGGCGATTCGCGGCGCGGTCGCTGCGATCGCACGAACGGTTGGGGCGACGGTGACGGCGACTCGCGGCGTCACGGTCGCGCGCGCCACCGGCGCGACGGCGATGACCGGCTGGCCTTCCCACCGGAAGGCGCGTGGAGCCATCGGTGCGACGTTCACGGTGACGCCGTCCGCGATTCCTCCGGTAACTCCTCCGGCGATGCCACCGGCGATCCCGCCTTCGACTCCGCCTTCGACACCACCTTCCACGCCGCCGCGAACGCCGCCTTCGATGGCTGCGCGCGGTGCAATAACCGGAACCATCGCATCATTCACATCCGCCTCGGGTGTTTCAGCCTCACTATCCGATTCGGCCGTTTCTGCTCTCACTTCGACACTGCTCTGCGCCGTCTGCGGCTTCGGTGTCGCTTTCGCATCGACGGCCTTTTGCTGTTCCCCGCGCAGCGGAAGCGACGGCGCGACGATCAGCGCCACGAGGACGACGAGCAGCGCGGCGCCAGCAACGAAGCGCGACGGAGCGTTCGGTGATTCGACGCGCGCTCCCGCCAGACGGCGAATGCGGCCGATGAGCGATCCGCCGTTCGCGGCGATGAAGGCTTGCGCATCGGCGACGCGCAGCTCTTCGAGACGGGTCAGCGCACGGGCGTAAACGAGGGCGTTGCCGGTGACGGAGACGGCCACGTCATCGCAGCAATGCTCGCGCTCCACGCGGATGCGGTTAGAGATCCACCACACTGCCGGATGGTAGAAGAGCAGCGTTTCGACGACGGCCTGCATCAGGTTGACGAAGAAGTCGTTGCGGCGGACGTGCGCCAGCTCGTGCGCGAGGATCATCTCCATCTGTTCGGTGGAGAGCCCGGTGAGCGTGGCCGCGGGAAGAAGGACGACCGGACGAAGCCATCCGATGACTGTCGGTACTTCGACAGCCGCCGACTCGAGAAGCTGCACGGCCCGGCGAAGGTCGAGCGCATGCGCCAGCCGCCGCGCCGCGCGCTGCCATTCCGGCGCAGCATCCGTGGCATTGCGTTTCGCGATCGCATGCGCCCGCAGCCATCCGAAAAGGAGCCTCACGGACAGCAGCAGGACGCCCACGAGCCAGATGAGGACGACTTTCGGGAGCTGGGCTTTGGCGAAGGTTGCCAGTTCGAAGCGGGTGTCGGGAGTCGGGAGTCGGGTGTCGGAGCTGAGAGCTCCCTCGCTTGATGAGGAAGTCTCGAGGCTCGCCGGGAGTGCGATGGTGCCGGTTTCGCTCCGACTCCCGACTCCCGAAAGGCGACCCCCCTCATAAGAACGATACGCCGTCGCCGCGCCGAGAATCACGAGCACGACGAGGGCGCCGCAGGAGGCCAGGTATCGCGCATTCGCGCTTTGCTTCGAAAGGAGTGCCAGCGTGGCGGCGAGGATGGCCGCGACGAGCAGACCCTGCCACAGAAGGTGAACCAGCGCCCAGCCGATCGCCTGCGCCAGAGGAGTGCCCAGTAGGTTGCCCAGTCCGTTCATCGTTTTTCTCCTTCCAGGGTGTCGAGCAAGTTGCGAATGGCAGTCAGCTCGTCGGCGCTTGCTTTGCGCCCCGAGAGTGCCTGCATCACGAGTTTGGTGGCGGAGCCGCCGAAGGCCCGCTCGGCGAGATCGGCGAGGAGTTGGCGCTGCGTCTTCTGTTCGCCGTAGCGCGATTCGTAGACATGGGCGCGCTCGGTCTCGTCGCGAACGACCAGACCTTTCTCCGTCATGATCTGCAGAATCTTCAGGACGGTGGTGTAGCCGGTGGATCCATCCTTGTTCAGTGCTTCGTGGACGTCGCGGACGGTGCTCGGTCCGCGCTCCCAAAGCACGCCCAGGATGGCAAGCTCGGAGTCGGTTGGTCGTGGCGGTTGTCGGTCGGTCATGGTGGTTTCCTCTTGTACGCAAGCAATCATACGAAGTTTTTCGTGGATGTCAACGAAGAGTTTCGTAGTGAGCGGTTTGATCCGCAGATGGCGCAGATGAGGCACAGATAAAAGCGGCTCTTAATCTGCGTTCATCTGCGTCATCTGCGGATCAGATTTGATGGGCAGGACGAACGTCCGCCGGGCCAGCTCCGAATCGAGCGTCGCGCGGTCGTAGTAGACGTCGAGCACGGACGGCTTCCAGGTCAAGAGGTCGGCGTTGCCTCGAGCGAACGACTCGAAGTCGTCCGCCGGCATGCGCTCCATCCGCTCGTGGATCAACAGCAGGTAAGCCCAGGTGATTGTTGCGTGGTAGAGCTCAGGACGTCCGTTCGCAGCGGCAAAGCGCTGGAGCGATGTCGTGAAGCGATCGAGTGCGGCAAGGAGGGGAAGATCGCGCAGATAGATCCAGGCCAGACGAACGTGATCGCGGTGATGAAAGCTGCCGTTAGGCAGCGTGCACGCCTCGAATGCGTCGACGAAGTCGGAGTCGGTCATGAAGCCTTCTTCCGCTTCCGCGGAGACGAATCCTCAATCAACTTGTGCGAGTCGGCTGCGCTCAACGTCAGCCCGTAGATCTTCCGAAGCTCCCCGATCTTCTTCAGCGACTCGCTCCCAAACGGCGCCTTCCCCTCGAAGGCATGCAGCACGATTCCCTCGATCAGGTCCCCTAGCGACATGTCATGCACCTCGGCCATCCCTTTGAGCACCTTGAGAATCCGCTTCTCGATGCGTATCCCGGTCTGTACGCGTTCTACGGTGGTGGTTGTTGTCATGGGACAATAGTACCACGGTACACAGATAGCAGACGAGAAAGAATCACCACAGAGACACAGAGAGCACAGAGAAAACCTCTGTGTCCTTTGTGTCTTTGTGGTGGTTCATGTGAACGCGACTTCGGAATCACCCGCGCGCTGCCAACACCCGCCGCAATATCTTCCCCGAAGGCGACCGCGGAATCGTGTCCGTGATCTCCACATGCCGCAGTTTCTTGTACGGCGCGACGCGCAGGGCGACGAACGATTGGATCTCTTCCGTGGTGACGCCGGAGCGCAGCACGACGAAGGCCTTCGGCACTTGACCGGCTTCTTCGTCAGCAATCGGAATCACCGCCGCGTCGGCGATGGCGGGGTGGGCGAGGAGCAGCGCTTCCAGCTCGGCGGGAGCGATCTGCATCCCTTTGTATTTGATCAACTCTTTAACGCGGTCGACGATAAAGAAGCGGCCGCGGTCATCGGCGTATCCGACGTCCCCAGTGTGCAGCCAGCCCGCGGCGTCGATCATCGCGGCGGTGGCGTCAGGGCGGTTCAGATAACCCTTCATCACTTGCGGACCGCGAACGCAGATCTCGCCTTCTTCGTTCGGCCCCAGCTCCGCGCCGCTTTCCAGGTTGACGATCTTCGATTCCGTATTCGGCATCGGCTCGCCCACGCCTTCGGTCTGGCCGACCCGTGTCGCATGCGTACACGGTGACGCCTCGGTCATCCCGTAGCCCTGCGTGAACGAGCAGTGCAGCCGTTTCGTCGCCGCCGCAGCAACCTCGGGGCTGAGCGGTGCGGCGCCGGAGAAGAGTGTGGTCAATGAGCTGAGGTCGTAGTTGTCGACGAGC
>DATLVW010000018.1:0-6418 GCA_035577085.1 Thermoanaerobaculia bacterium | reverse complement strand
CGATTCGACAGCAGTCGTCAGCGGCAACGCTTCCCTTGCGCCGGACGTCGTCGTCGGCGCCTACGCGGTCATCGGCGCGAACGTCACCATCGGCAGCGGAACTGTCATCGGCCCCTTCACGCGGGTCGAAGGTCCGACCGTGATCGGCGAGCGCAATCAGTTTTATGGCCACGCTTCGATCGGAGGTCCGCCGCAGGATCTCAAGTACAAAGGCGAGCACACCGAGCTCGCCATCGGTAACGACAATGTCTTCCGCGAGTTCGTCACCATCAATCGCGGCACGACCGGCGGCGGCGGCAAGACGACGATCGGCTCGGACAACTTCTTCATGGCTTATTCGCACGTTGCACACGACTGTCATGTCGGTTCGAACACGGTCTTTGCGAACAGCGCCACGCTGGCGGGACACGTCGAGATCGCCGATTTCGCCACGATCGGCGCATTCAGCGCGGTCCATCAGTTCTGCCGAGTCGGCGAGCACGCCTTCATCGGCGGCGGCTCGATGATCACGCAGGACGTCCTGCCGTACGCTAAGACCGTCGCCAGCCGCGACAACCGCAGCTACGGAATCAACACGATCGGTCTGGAACGCAAAGGCTTTTCGAAAGAGACGGTGGAGGCGTTGCAGCGCGCCTACCGCCTTCTCGTTCGTTCGAAGCTGAACGTTGAAACTGCGCTCGCGAAAATCGAGGAAGAGCTTGGCCTCTTTCCCGAGGCGCGCTATCTCGTCGAGTTCGTTCGCGAATCGAAGAGGGGCATCATCCGATGAGGGTTGGTGTCGTCGGCACCGGCTACCTCGGACGGCTCCACGCGCGCATTCTTACCGAGATGCCGGAGGCGGAGGTCGCCGGCTTCGTCGAGACGGACGATGTCATTGCCGCGGAGGTCTCGGAAAACCTAAAGCTGAAACGGTTTGCCTCCGTCGACGCGCTGGCACGTGAGATCGATTGCGCTGTTGTGGCCACGCCGACCATCACGCACTACGACGTATCGCGCCAGTTGATCGAAGCGGGCTGCGACGTGATGGTGGAGAAGCCAATCACACCGGCAGTCGCGGACGCGCAGCGTCTCATCGAACTGGCCGCATCGCGCGGCCGCATCCTGCAGGTCGGCCACGTCGAGCGCTACAACCCGGCCATCATGGCCGTCGCACCGCTGCTTCACGAAGTCCGCTTTGTCGAAGCCCAGCGCCTCGGCGTTTTCGTCGGACGTTCGCTCGACATCGACGTCCTGCTCGACCTGATGATCCACGACCTCAACCTGGTGCTTTCACTCCTTGGGCAGCGCATTGTCGATGTACGCGCTGTAGGTGTGGCGGTGCTCACCGATAAGGTCGACATCACCAACGTCCGGCTCGAGCTCGAGAACGGCGCCATCGCCAATCTGACCGCCAGCCGCGTCTCCCAGGACCGCGTGCGCAAGATCCGCTTCTTCAGCCGCGAGGCTTACATTTCGGTCGATACGAAAGAGCAGGAAGTGAAAGGCTACGGCCTGTCCGGAAAAACGATCGTCCCGATCGACATCGTCGTCAACAAGCAGGAGCCGTTACGCGCGGAGCTCGAAGCGTTCCTCGCATGCGTCCGCACGCGTACGCGCCCGCTCGTGAGCGGGGAGGATGGCCTTGCCGCAGTCGAGCTGGCCATCCGCGTGGCCGACGCAATCGAAGAGTCGATGCGGCGTTTCTATCCCGAGGATGCTGCGCGGCCGGGTAAAGAGGGCAAATGACGAACGCAACCATCGGCATCATCGGCGGCTCCGGTCTCTATCAAATGGCAGGCCTGAGCGTACTCGAAGAGCAGAGCATCGAGACTCCCTTCGGCGATCCGTCAGATGCTTACGTCATCGGCGAGATCGACGGCGTGCGGGTGGCTTTCCTCTCGCGTCACGGCCGCGGCCATCGCCTCACGCCGAGCGAGTTGAACTACCGCGCGAACATCTTCGGCTTTAAGCTCCTCGGCGTTCACACGATCCTCTCTGCCAGCGCTGTCGGGTCAATGAAGATCGAATACGCGCCGACCGACATCGTTTTTCCGCACCAGTTCATCGACCGCACGCGCCATCGCCCCGACACCTTCTTCGGCAACGGTATCGTCGCGCACGTCGGTTTCGCCGATCCGATCTGCACCGCTGTCTCCGCGGCGATGAGCAAGGTCGCCCGCGAAGTGGGCGCGCGCGTCCACGAAGGCGGCGTCTACCTCTGCATGGAAGGCCCGCAATTCTCGACCCGCGCCGAGTCGAATCTCTACCGCACCTGGGGCGTCGACGTGATCGGCATGACGAACCTTCAGGAGGCGAAACTCGCTCGCGAAGCCGAGATCTGCTACGCCACCATGGCCCTCGTCACCGACTACGACTGCTGGCACGAAACGCACGACGATGTTTCGGTCGACGCGGTTCTGGCCTACCTCGCAAAAAACGCCGAGACCGCCCAGAAGATCCTGCGCAGCTCCATCGTCCCCACCGCAACCCGCGAGCGGAACTGCCCATGCGCCAGCGCGTTGCAATACGGGATCATGACGAGCCCCGCAGCAATGCCGGAGAAGACGAAAGCGGATCTGGCGCCGATTATCGGCAAGTACCTGACGTAGATCCGCCTTCGGCTCAGGCGAGTGCCGCGCCGCGGCCTTGTTGCTCCCTTCGCCCAATCCCGCTACTCTCCGCGCCGCGCAACTCGCGCTGGGAGAGTTCATGGGCATCCTCGTTGTTGGCAGCGTTGCGTTTGATGCGATTCAGACTCCGTTCGGGAAAGTGGACCGCTGTCTCGGTGGATCGGCGACCTACTTCTCGGTCGCGGCATCGTTCTTTTCGGAAGTCGATCTCGTTGCTGTCGTCGGCGACGATTTCAGCGACGATGATCTGGCCATCTTTCGCGGACGCCGCGTCAATCTCGACGGCTTGCAGCGTGTGGCCGGCGCGAAGACGTTCTTCTGGAGCGGGGAGTACGGCTTCGACCTGAACGTAGCGAAGACCCGCGACACGCAACTGAACGTCTTCGCTGATTTCAAGCCGGAGTTGAGCGAGCGGCATCAAAGCCCTGACGTCCTGTTCCTGGCCAACATCCAGCCCGATCTGCAACTCGACGTGCTGCGCCAGTGCAAACGCCCGCGCGTCGTCGCGCTCGACACGATGAACCTCTGGATCGACGTCGCGAAGGAGTCGCTGACCCGCATCCTGCGCGAGGTCGACCTCGTCGTGATCAATGAGGCCGAGGTGAGGCAGTACACGAAAGAGGCAAATCTGATCAAAGGAGCGCGCCAGATTCTCGCGCTCGGCCCGCGCACGCTTGTGATCAAACGCGGCGAATACGGCGTCATGATGATCACGAAGGATGCGGTCTTCGCCGCGCCGGCGTACCCGCTCGAAGCCGTCTTCGATCCGACCGGCGCGGGCGACACCTTTGCCGGCGGTTTTCTCGGCTACCTGGCCTCGCGCTCCGAGGCCTCGGACCACGAGCTACGCCGCGCCATCGTTTTCGGCAGCGTGCTGGCGTCGTTCACCGTCGAGAAGTTTTCGCTCGACCGCCTGCGCGAGATTACGCTCGACGACGTGTACGAGCGGTACCAGGAGTTCCGCAAGCTGACGCACTTTGAGGATCACGAAAAGTAGGGTGGATACATTTCGCGCGAAGCGCTTTGGACTGCGGTGGCGCCAGCCACCGCTTTCAAGAGAGGGTTTGGGCGCAGGTCAATCTTCGTGAGCTTCTCCCGCTGCTTCCGGGTCTTCGGCTTCGAACGCGTGATTCAAAGCGGTGGCTGCGCCACCGCAGTCCAAAGCGCTTCGCGCGAAATGAATTGAGATCTCAGTCAAATATCGGATCGCGCTTTGGTGTCGAACGCGTGCAGCTACTTTGCTCCGTACACCACCTCGCCCCCCACGACCGTGTAGCGCACCTTCGTCGCGAAAAGAGACGACTGCGGCGCGGCGTAGAGATCGCCTTCGACGATCGTGAGGTCGGCGAGTTTGCCGGGCTCGATCGTGCCGCGTGATGACTCTTCGAACGCGGCGTATGCGGCGTCGGACGTGAAGCCGCGAATCGCTTCGGCCAGCGTCAGCTTCTGATCGGGATACCAGCCGCCGGGCGGGTTGCCTTTCTGATCCTGGCGGGTGACGGCGCTGTAGATGCCGAAGAACGGGTTCACGAACTCGACCGGAAAATCGGAGCCAAGGGCGAGGCGGGCGCCGGAATTGAGCACGGTGCGCCAGGCGTAGGCGCCCTTGATCCGCTCGCTGCCGAGGCGGTCTTCGGCCCAGCCCATGTCAGACGTGGCGTGCGTCGGCTGCATCGAGGCGATGATGCCGTGCGGCGCGAGGCGGGAAAAATCAGAGGGCGCGACGACCTGCAGATGCTCGATGCGGAAACGGTCGGACGGCGTGGCTCCCGCCTGCTCGTAGGCATCGATCACATTGCGGACGCCGCGGTCGCCGATCGCGTGGGTGTTGGCCTGATAGCCGACAGCGCGGGCGCGGCGCGCCACCTCCAGCATGTGCTCGGTTTTGCTGATGAGCAGTCCGCTGTTCGACGGGTCGTCGCTGTACGGCGCGAGCAACGCGGCGCCGCGGCTGCCGAGGGCGCCATCGGCGTACATCTTCACGGAGCGAACGGTGAGGCGGCCGCCGTATCCGATGAGAGGTTTGCGCGCGAACCATGATTCGAGCAGCGCGGGCTCGTCGGTCAGCATCAGGTAAACGCGGATCGGGAACTTGTGCTCGTCGATGAGCTGCTGGATCGCCGTGATCGTGGCCTGTTCCGCGCCGGCGTCGTGCATTTCGGTGAGCCCGTTCTCGGCGATCGCCTGCGCGGCAGCGAGCACGCGTGCTTTACGAAGTTCCGGCGACGGAGCCGGGACCTTCGAGTCGATCAGCGACATCGCGCCGTCGATGAAGACACCGGTCGGATTGCCTGCGGCATCGCGCAGAACGCGGCCACCTTCCGGATCGGGCGTCGCTGCCGTGACACCTGCCGCCCGCATGGCGGCACTGTTGGCGATGCCGGCGTGGCCGTCGACGCGACGAATCCAGACGGGATGGTCGGAGATTGCGGCATCGAGCGGCGCGGCTGTCGGGAACTGCTTGCCGGGCCAGTGGTTCTGATCCCAACCGCGTCCGAGAATCCAATCTCCGGCGCTGGCGCGTTGGGCGCGGTCGCGAACCTTCGCGATGACCTCGTCGTACGACGTAGTGCCGATGACGTTGACGGTATCGAGCGAAAGGCCGAGTCCATAGAGATGCCCGTGAGCGTCGGTGAGACCGGGCATCACGGTCGTGCCGTGGACGTCGACCACACGCGCGTTGGGATGCGCTGCCCGAATCGCGTCGGCGGGTCCGGCAGCGACGATGGTGCCGTTTGCAGTGACGACGGACCAGTTCGCCTGCGGAGTTTGGGACGGACCGGCCAGCACCGTGCCGCCTTCGAAAATGGTCTCGTTCGACCGTTTGACCGAGTTGTCGTTTGAGGGAGATTGCATGGTACAGGCGGTAAACGCGAGGAAGAGTAGCGCAGCGGCGCGTCGCACGATCGTCATGCGCGAATCGTATCGGAATAGCGGCTTCCGGGACGCGCGTTGCTCAGAGCCCTTGCGAACTTTATTTGCACTCAGCGTAGCGTTCGTGGCCGCCTCCGCGGCCGCGGGCGATTTCAGCGCGAGGGACGTCCCATCTGCCCACATCCGACAGACCGGCCGCGTCGTGATCCGCAACGATGCCCGCGGCGTCACGGCGTATCACTTCTTCGGCGATATCCGCCAGGCGCTCTTCACGCTGCGCTCCGGTCCCAGGGCCATGCATTACACACCGTTCGGCACCGCGTTGTTCGATTCCGGAGCGCGGGTGACAGCGCCGATGCCGGCGTATTTGTCGGCGCTTATCGCGGATGCCTCGAAGCAACACGGCGTCGATCCCCGCCTCGTCGCGGCGATTGCTGCACGAGAGTCCGCCTACAACCCTGGCGCAGTCTCGCCAGCCGGCGCGGTCGGTGTGATGCAATTGATGCCGGCGACGGCCCGGTACACCGGCGTGCGAAATGCCTTTGATGCGCGCGAGAACGTCTTCGGCGGCGTTCACTATCTCCGCACCCTCCTCGATACGTTCCACGGCGATCTCGACCTCACGCTGGCCGCCTACAACGCCGGTCCCGGCGCTGTGCAGCGCTACAACGGCGTGCCGCCATTTCGCGAGACAAAGGACTACGTTCGAACGGTTCGCGCAGCATATGAGATGGCGTTGAAGCGGTAGTGCCGGCCTCTTCGCTCGCGCGAAAAAAGTGCTCATCCGTAGGAAGATCAAAGGCTGCGGTTTCGTTTCGAACAATCACATAAAAACCGATCACGCGAAAAGGCAAACTCCCGGCGACGGGAGGACGCAACGCCACCGGCCTCAGCACTGTTTGACACGAGGCAGCGAGCTTCCGAACGTGATCCCG
>DATLVW010000017.1:0-24536 GCA_035577085.1 Thermoanaerobaculia bacterium | reverse complement strand
CTAAATCTTCACGCACACGTTCTTCGCTTCCGTGAAGAACATCAGCGAGTCGAAGCCGCCCTCTCTTCCCAGGCCACTTTCCTTCATGCCGCCGAAGGGGACGCGGAGGTCGCGGAGGAGCCAGCAGTTGATCCAGACGGTGCCGCTGTCGAGCGCGGCGGCGACTCGGTGGGCGCGGGAGAGGTCGCGGGTCCAGACGGTGGCAGAGAGGCCGTAGCGGGTGGAGTTGGCGAAGCGGACCGCCTCCTCTTCGTCGTCGAACGGCGTGATCGTGACGACCGGACCGAAGATCTCTTCCTGCAGGACGCGGCAATCGCATCCAAGGCCGGTAACGATGGTCGGTTCGAGGAAGTAACCGGGACGATCGACGCGATTCCCGCCGGTGACGATGGTGCCGCCTTCCTGTTTGGCCAGATCGATGTAGCCCATCACCTTGCGAAGATGGGCGTCGCTGATGAGCGCGCCGATGTCGGTGGCCTCATCGAGCGGATCGCCGATGCGCAGCTTCTTCGTAGCGGCGACGAGGCGCTCGACGAAAACATCATGGATCGAGCGTTCGACGAAGATGCGTGAACCGCAGAGGCAGATCTCGCCCTGGTTCCAGAAGCTGGAGCGGATGGACGTGGCCACAGCGTCATCGAGATCGGCGTCGGCGAAGATCAGGTTTGGATTCTTACCGCCGAGCTCGAGTGAGATCTTCTTGAAGCGCGGCGCGGCGTTGGCAGCGACTGCGGCTCCGGTCACCGTTCCGCCGGTGAACGAGATCGCGGCAACGTCGTCGTGGCAGGTCAGGGCGCGGCCGGCTTTCGCGCCGTAGCCGTGGACGATATTGATCACTCCCGGCGGGATGCCGGCTTCAATGGACAGTTCGGCCAGTCGATTCGCGGTCAGCGGCGTCAGCTCGCTCGGTTTCGCGATGCACGTGTTCCCGGCTGCAATCGCGGGCGCGATCTTCCACGACAGCAGGTACAGCGGCAGGTTCCACGGCGAGATCAGACCGACTACGCCGAGCGGTTGCCGCAGTGTGTAGTTGAGCGCAGCCGCGTCGGTGACATGCGCTTCGCTGGCTTGATGAAGAATGGCGGTGGCGAAGAAGCGGAAATTCAGAACAGCCCGCGGGATGTCGAGCTTCTTCGCAAGCGACAACGCCTTGCCGTTGTCGATCGACTCCATCCGCGCCAGCTCATCGAGGTTCTGCTCGACGAGAACGGCGAGGTTGAGCAGGAGCCGCGAGCGTTCCGCCGCCGGTGTCTTGCTCCACGCGGGAAACGCAGCCTTGGCCGCGCGAACGGCATTGTCGATATCGCGCTCGTCGCTGTCCGGAACCTCGGCGATGACCTCCGTCGTGGCCGGATTCACATCGTCGAAGTAAAGGCCCGAAACGGGCGCACGGAATTCGCCGCCGATGAAGTTACCGAGTCGCAAGGAGCTCCTCCGGATCGAACTCCCACTTGTCGATGTCGGGATCCCACGAGTCCCACGGCACGATCGCGGTCATCCGTTCGCGCAGATTCTCAGGAATGACCTCGGGGACGATGAACGCTTTCTGCCGCCGCAGTTTGTAGGGATTGCGGAACTCGAATCCGAGCACGCCGAGGATGTAGCGGGCGATGTACCAGGTGGCTTGCGGGTTCCAGCCGTGCGCGATCTTGACCACGACGCCGAGGCCGTCCGGATATTCGGGATGCTCGATGGCGAGGCCGAGGAGACCGTCGGCTCCTTCTTTGGCGATGACGCGGCCGTTGCAGGCTTTGAGGATCGTGGAGTCGAGACGATTGAAGCCGCCGATGAGATCGGGATGCTCGACCATCGCGCGCCAGATCCAGTCCTCGTCCTTTTCCGTGACGAGATTGGCGAAGAGACGGGCGAGATCGGTGACGGTCATCGAAACGGTCGGCAATCCGCAACCGTCTTTAGCGATCGTTCCCTGCTTCCAATCCTTTCCGAGTACGCTCTGGATGTAGCTGAGGTACTCCTGAAAAAACGGGTGATGCGGCCAGACGTATCCGACGCGCGACCAGCCCTTCAATTTGCAGCCGCGAAGAATGGCGGCGTGCTCGCCGGAACAGCAGTGGTACCAGCGGCGCGGCCGCCGCACCTGCCGCCCGAACTGCACGAGCGGGACGTCGAGCGGCGCCTGCATCATGCCCCACTCGCCTTGCAGCAGGATCGAGCGAGCGACGCGCACGTGCTCGGTGTCGCCGTTGTGCGAGGCAACGGAGATGGCCTTCTGCTCGTCCGTGAGTCCTTTGGCGAACTCACGGGTGAAGACTTTCATCATGATCGGCTTGACCATCGAGCGTCCGTAGACCTCGACGTTGCCGCCGAACGAATGGACGACGCTCCTGCCCGAAACCCATGAGACCGCGCCGTGAATCGTGTTCTCCGCCACACCGTTGCGCCGGTACTCGACCAGCGGCTGCCAATTGGGCATGGCGCGAGCGAAGTTGATGGGGGAAGTCTCGTTCATGGCACGCGGCGATTATAGGAGGCCTTCATCTGAGTACATCTGCGTAATCTGCGGATAAAAACCTGTCCGCAGATTACGCAGATGGACGCAGATTACCTATACGATCAGGCCTGCATGGAACTGGACATCTTCTTCTCCATCTCGCAGACCGAGGTCGATGGGTATCTGCCGAGCGAGCGGGTCATGTTCGAGAATTTCTTCGAGCAGGTCGTGCTCGCCGACCGGTTGCGATTCGGGACCGCTTGGATCGCGGAGAGCCATCTCAGCACGGAAGTCCAGAAGACCAATCCCGGCGCGGTGATCCCGCACTTTGTGGGTGAGATCGGTTTGAACACCGACATCCTGCAGCTCGCCACTCGCGTTTTTGCGAAGACGAAAGCGATCGGCGTTGGCTCGGCGATCATGAACATCCTCTGCAACGGCGGCCCGATTGCGGCGGCGGAACGCGTGAAGACGTTTCTGGCGCTTCACGGGCTCGATCCGGAGGAGCGGCGACTGCTGACGATCGGCTTCGCCGCGGGGCGCTTCCCGTTCATCAACATCCCCTACGGCATCGTGCCGCGCACATCGGTCGAGGAAGCAGCGTGGCCGGTCGTGAAGAGCAGGATCTTCGACGAGGCGACGGAGATCTTTCTACGCCTCTTGCGTGGCGAGACGCTCAACTCATCGATGATCACCCCTCATACTCTGCGGCGCGCCGACTTTCGCAGCGACGCGGACTGGCAGCGCGTAATTGATGCTTACGGTCAGGCCGTTGACGAGATCCCGATTGCGCCGCGATGGGTTTTCCCGAATCTGAAGATCGTGCCGCAGGAGTCGCGCATGGATCTGCTCCGGCTTTCGATCGGATCGCACGACGGAGCGACGCAGATCTTTGCGAACACCATCCTCCCGGTCGGTGTGTTCAATCTCTCGATCACGCCGGGCGACGAGATTCAGAAGACGAACGAGCGGATGCGCACGGCTTATCACCCCGATGGCGGCGGCTGGAAGCGCCGTCTGATGCCGCGCACGGTGCTGGTTTTCATCAACGACGATCCGGCGCGCGCAGCCGAGGAGGCGCGGAAGGCGTTGTCGAACTACTGGCGCGCGCTGGAAGGGACGCTCGACGAAGAGAAGGTTCGGCGCGCGACAGGCAACGCGCTCGTCGGCAATGCGGAGATGATTGCGAAACAGGTCGCCGAGCGGTTTGATCCGGAAGACCGGTTGATGCTCTGGTTCGATTTCAACAATCACGATTCGAAACGCGTGATGAAGAATATGGACGATTTCATGACGAAGGTTGCACCGACGATCGCACGATGAAGAAGCTGCTGGCAGTCCTGCTCGTTTTTGCCGCCTGCGCGACCACGCACCCACCGGTAGTCCGTGACTCCGGCGAGTACAACCGCCTTGTCGCCGCCGACCCCGACAAGCGTCTCGTCGAGATCACCGACATTCCGCGCGACGTTCGCTACGCCACGACGAACAACTTCATGCACGCGCAGCTCTATCTGGTGGCGAGGGTCTACCTGCGCCGGGCTGCCGCGATCGCACTGCACGAGGTCGAGCGCGAGCTGGCACGGGAAGGACTCGGACTGAAGATCTTCGATGGCTATCGTCCGTACCGCGTCACCGTTCGGATGTGGAAGCCGATCCGCAATCCTGACTTCGTCGCCGATCCCGCCAAAGGCTCACGCCACAATCGCGGGACCGCGGTCGATCTGACGCTGATCGATCGTCGCACCGGCCACGAGTTACCCATGCCCACCGGCTACGACGACTTCACCTCGCGCGCGCGGCAGGATTTCAAAGATCTGTCCCCCGAGGTGATCGCCAATCGTGCAAAGCTGCGACGCGATGGTGCGACACGGCTTTGATCCGTTGCCGTCCGAGTGGTGGCACTTTGATTTTCGCGGATGGGAGAGGTTTGAGTTGCTCGATTTGCCGCTAGAGCGATTGTGATTGGCGACTTGGCCGCGTTGTCGGATAGTTGCGCTTTGCGCGTTGTCGGTTGTCGGTTGATTGCGCTTCGCGCGTTGTCAAACCAGCGCTAAGACAGTGATAACGCGCGAAGCGCAGCTCTAGAATCTTGTGACCATCGAGATCGAGCCCACCCGGAACAACTGCGAACGGTCGTAGGCGGCGTCGATCTGGAAACGGGGCCACGCCAGACCGGCGCCCACGGAGACGTGGTTCAGCGATTTGGTTTTCGGGAAGAGAACGGCGGCGGCAACTTCGTCGGCGTTCTTCAGCGGACCCTGATAGGTGATTGAGTGCTGTGGATCGTGCCAGTAGCCGCCGCGCACGGCGAAGGGGATCTTTGTCGAGAAGAAGTACTCGCCGCCGAGGTGAAGCTCGGTGGCGTCGTCGGCGGCGTAGGCTTTGTCGATGGCGCGAACGTTCGCATTGATCGAGACGAAATTGTCGACCAGGTTCGAGTACTTCACCCGCACCACGTCGGCATTGATCGTCAGAACCGGAATCGGGCGAACCGACACGCCGGCACCGTAGACGTCGGGGATGTGGAACGTTGTATCCGCGGCCTTGACGAATGCGAAGTTCGTGTTCTCGTTGGCCGCGAACGTCGGCGCGACGAACTTCGCCCCCTGCTTATAGACGCCGCCAATGGAGAACTTGTCATTGGGCGCCCACTTGAAGCCGCCCGCGAACGTGATGTCGCTCTCGTCCTTCGCTACGTCGTTGTTCTTGCGGATATCGCTCGTGGCCTGCACGGAGATGCTGGAAAAATCGCCGGTCGGCGTGACGCGGAACGTGAAGGCGGTCTCGTTGAAACGCTGGGAGCGTGCCGTGGCGCCGATGGAGAAATTGCCGATCTTGTAAGCGACGGCGAGACCGAACGTCTTCTCCTGAATCTTCACGGAGCTGAGAAACGGCAGCACCGTGTACTCGAGGCAGGCGAACGGATTCGTCTGACGCAATGCCTGGCAAGCGGCGGATGTGATCGGACCACCGGTGGCGTTTCCGTTGCTGTCGACCGGGAGGAAGAAGTTGGGGACGTCGGTCTTGATCTCGCCGGTGAAGCTGTTGCGCACCGGTACGACCTGGCCGGTTCCTTCGTTCCGCAGCGGCTCGTGGTAGTAGACGCCGAAGGTGAAGTGTTTGATCGGGTAGACGATGCTGGCGAAGGTCGGGTCGATGCGCTGGCTGTAGTGGCTGAAGCCGGTGCGCACGAGGTCGGGGAACGTGCCGCTGGTCGTGAAGACCTGCTGCTCCTGATAGTTGCGTCCTTCGATCGTGATCTCGGGCTTCCGGAGAATGGTCAGCCCTGCCGGATTGGCTTCCGCGGCGGAGGCGTCGTCGGCCAGGCCGAGAAAGGCGCCGCCCATCCCGAGCGACCGCGCTCCGGGATTGCCGAAGTTGAACTGCAGACCGGAGAGCGATTCGATGTCGGTGTTTTGTGCAGCAAGGGGGAGCGCGATCAGTATACAAACCGCGGCCACGAAAGCGAATCTGCGCATTGGGAATCCTCCGATGAACGAATTGGACGAAGGATAGCAGAGCCCGTCGCGCGGGTTCGCGGTCGCGCGATCGCAAACCCTGCAACCACGAAAAAAAGGGCGCGGCAGGAGGGTGAATCCGCCGCGCCCGTGTGTAGGAGGTTGCCGCCGCTCTACCGTCGAGCGACGAGGACGATCATCAACGCACGCTGGCTTTGCGGGGCCTTCGATGCGCCGAGAATATAAGTCTGGCCGATAGTCAGGTTCAGCGAGGTCTTGAGCAGCGACGTCAACTGATCCTTTTGTGCGCCTGTGAGCTTGGAGATCTGCAGGTCTTTGACCGCGATCGAGTCGCTGGCCGGGTCGTATTCACCGAAGTGGAAACCAGCCCGATAGCCCGTGGTCATGTCGATGAGCCCCGGGTCGCCTTCTTTCCCCTGCACGGTCGCTTCGCCGACGCTTTCGTAGGTGTTGTACGGAAGCATGGACAGCTTCCGCGCCACATCTTTGAGGTCGTCAGGGATTTTCGACGCACCTTCGACGCGCGAGGCGCCGACGATGCGGACATAAAGCCGAAAGCTCTGCGGCTCCTTGTCGAAGTCGCCGATCATCTTGGCGACCGCTTTCATATTCTCGGCGTGGTCGGTGACGACGAGCGCATTCGACGACGGTTGGATCGACATCGAGCCCTCGGCACTCAGAAGCGGCTTGATTGCCGCGGCAGCTTTGTCAGCCTGCTTGAACTTGAAGGTGAACGAACGCACCGACAGCGCGGGCTTGGCATCCGTTGCCGCGGCAGGCTCGCCTACAGTTTCCGCAAGCGCTGCCCCGCAAAGGGACAGCGTCATCGAGATCATCAGAAGAACACGCTTGAAGTTCATAAATCCGCCGGCAACTTATCGTCGAAGATCATCACGACTTTGGTGTCGCTGCCGTCGTTCGGCATCTCGACAATCGTCGCGTTATGGGATGAATACGTTTCGACGAACGATTTCGTCGCGGTCGGGGCGAAATGCGTTGCCGGCGTCCTGGCGGCAATGGACATGGCACTCGCCGGATGCGTGACCGGGCGGTGCTCGAAACGATAGGCGAGCGTCGCGCCGGTGACAGCAGCGGCCACGGTCGCGGCGATGGCAAGCCGCTGCCACACGCTGACCGTGCGATGCGGTGCCAGGGAGGTCTCAGCCTGACGGACGCGAACCTGCGACATGACATCGCCGACGAAGGCATCGACGCCGCCGGGCGGGACGATCTCTTCGCCACCGATCGAGCGGAAGAAGAGGTCAGGATCGACGCTCATGGCGAAGTCGAGACAGGCATCGCAGTGACGAAGATGATCGAGCAGCTCCGGTTCGCTGGTTCCGGGCTGGAGTTTTTCGCGAAAGTTCCGGCAGGTGATCATCGCGTCTCCTCCCACAGCCGGGCGTATTCAGGAAAACGACGCTTCAACTGCTGCTGCATTACCTTGCGGGCGTTGAAGAGGTGATTGCGGACGGTGGACTCCTGACAGCCGAGGATCTTGGCGATCTCGGAGGAGCGGAGATCTTCCATCTCGCTCATGACGAAGATCGTCTTCTGCTTCGGCGAGAGGACGTCCGAGACGGCGTTGAAGACCGCCTCGACCTCTTTGCGCTGCACCGTAACCGTCTGCTCCGGATCGACCGAGGTCTTGACGAGGCGCAGGGTCGAGTTGACCGCGTTGTCGCGCGAGTGCTTGTTGCGCATGAAGTCGATGGCGACGTTCGTCACCATGCGGTACAGCCAGGTGTCGAAGGCGTACTGGGCGTCGTACTTCTCTATGTTCTCCCACAGCTTGATGAAAACGAGCTGGGAGATGTCCTTGGCATCCTCGCTGTTGCCGATGACGCGGTAACAGAGGCCGTAGACCTTGGAAGTCTTCCGGCGGACGAGCGTCTCGAATGCGCCCTCGTCGCCGTGCCGGACCTGTTCGACCAACTGACGGTCGTCGGGCTCCGGAGAGTCGTTTGTCGGGATCATTCGGAGTACTTCCGCAGGCATCGTGACACAGGTACGGCAGTGCAGGACGGAACGTCCAAGGGGGCTGGAGGATTTCGGCGGATGCGGGAGTCGCGGTTCGGGGGTCGGGGGTCGGAGCCTGGGATTTCGCGAAGGCCGGGAGTCGGGGGTCGGGGGTCGGGGTCGGAGCGGACGTCGGAGCGATCTTGCCTGGCTCCGACACCCGACTCCCGACCCGCGACTCCCCAGCCTGGCTCTGACTCCCGACACCCGACCCGCGACTCCCCAGCCTGGCTCCGACACCCGACTCCCGACCCGCAACTCCCCAGTACAGGCATCGTCTATGCTCAGAGTGCGCAGCATGCTGTTTGTCATCTTTGCAGCGGTCTTCCTGGTTCTCTGGGCGGTCGTCTATGCCACGCTCCCCGCGGTGAGGCATCTGGGACAGATGCTTGCCCGTCTGTTGGCGCGCAGTGCGTGGGCGACGAAGTGGGTTTCGAGCACGCGCGACCGCTTCAAGAACTACCTGCCGGTGGCGGTGATTCTCATCGCCGGAGCATTACTCACCGCGTGGGCCGGCGACGGCTTCATCGATCTCGCTGAAAACGTGCGCGCGAAGAGCAGCACACTCATTCAGACCGATGCGCGGATCCACGACTGGAGCGTCACCGAGCGCTCGCCCGGAGCTACCACCTTCTTCACCGTCATGACGATCATCGGAGGCCCGGTCAGCGTTGCCGCGATCGTCGCGGTCATCGCCGTCATCCTGGCAATCGGCCGGCGCTGGCGCTGGCTGATCTACCTCCTCGTCACGGCGGGTGGGGGCGGTCTGCTGAACCTGGAGCTAAAGCGCTATTTCGCCCGAGCCCGCCCCGACGTAGCCGAGATGCTGCGCCGCGCGAACGGCTATTCGTTCCCGAGCGGCCACGCCATGGGCTCGGCGGTGGCATTTGGAGCGCTGGCCTATCTGGCGTTCCGCGCCATTCGGAGCTGGCCCGCGAAAACGGCGGTGATGGCGTTCCTCTACACGCTACTCGCTGCCATCGCCCTCTCCCGCGTCTACCTCGGCGTTCACTGGATATCGGACGTTCTCGCCGGCGTCACCGCTGGGACGGTCTGGGTGACCACCACGACCGTCGCCTACGAAACACTGCGAAGAATCCGGCGCGCGCGCGGCGTGGGTTAGAAAAGGGCCAAAAGCGGCCTTAGAGCGGCCAAAAGACCGGAAAAGGCGGTAATAAGTCGGAAAGAAACGGATCGATGCCGGTCCAAATTGGATCGATGACGGATCAAACTGGACCGATCACGGATCAAACTGGACCGATGACGGATCAAATTGGACCGATGACGGATCAAACCGGACCGATGACGGATCAAATTGGACCGATGTCGGATCAAACTGGACCGATGTCGGATCAAACTGGACCGATGTCGCTCCAAACTGGACCGATGCCGGTCCAATCTGGATCGATGCCGGTCCAATTTGGACCGATGTCGGAATGCGCCGGACCGATATCGCAATCATCACGTCTTCCGCAGAAGGCGCTTTTGCAAAGGATTAGTTGCGAAGGTAGGAGTCCGAAGTGAACTTGAGAGAGGCCTGTCAGGCTTCGGGCAGCGGGTCTTCCACACGCTCATCGTGCTGACGCGACGGCGCCCTTTGGCCGTACAGCTCGCGGACAAGCTGGCCGATCGTCCGGTGATCCAGCGCATTGCTGAGCGACGTGGTCAGGCGCGCGAAAAGGTCGCCTATGGCAACCCGCGCCGGGTCGTCCATGTGAATCTCAGGCATCTCGCGGCGAAGACCTTCGATCTGCGCGACGATCTCCTCGATAGTGATGCGGTCCGGATCGCAGCCCGGAACGAAGCCGGCCCAATCGCCTCCCGTCTCTTTGATCAGTTGCGCTTCCCCGAGCCGGCCCAGGACCCGCAGCATCTGCGAATCGGTCGTCCCGAACTGTTCCGCGAGCCGGTACGACGATGGCGCCTCCTCGCGGCGGTCGAAGCGGCGCGAAATCTCGATCAGTGCACGGAGCGCGAAGTAGAGATCGAAACGCGGCTCGTCCTGCACCTGCTGCTCGTTGGCGCGCAGCAGTCCGTAGAGGTTCTGGTAGACGTAGCTGATCTCGACGCCGAGGAGGATCACGACCCAGAGGATGTCGATCGCGATCAGGAAGATGACCGCCAACCCGAGCGCGCCGTAGATCAGATTGAAGCGGCCGTGAAACAGATGATCGGCGTAGATGCCGAAGCCGAAGCGGACCAGCGTGAAGAGCGACGTCGTTACGAGCGCCCCGACAGCGGCCGCGGCGAAGCGCACGCGCGTCGACGGCACGAGCCAGAAGAGCATCGTGAAGGCGATGAAGAGGACGATGATCGGCGCGATGTGAAAAATGATGTCCTGGCGAAACAGCACGCGGAGATAGCGGTTCTTTTCGAGCGTGTTCGTCGTCGTGAACGAGATGCCCATCAGCACCGGGCCCCAGAAAAAGAGCATCGTGAAGGCGATGATTTTCTGGCGGTAGCCGCGGGCGTTCCGCACCTTCCAGATCTGATTCACCGTCGTCTCGACCGCCAGGAACAGGCGGAAGGTGATGACGATGAAGATGATCACGCCGAACGTCGACGCAGCCTGTGCCGTCTCCGCGAATTTGGCGATGTGGTACGAGATCACCGGCGACTGGTACGGGATGATGTTGTTGAGGATGTTGTCGATCTGCGACTGGAAATTGGGAAACACCGTCCGGAAGTAGCGTTGCAAGGTCGTCGTAAAGGCGACGAGTAGCGGGATGAGCGACAAAAGAGTTGTGTAGGCGAGCGCCGCCGCACGTGACGTTCCCTCGATGTCGTAGAACTCGCGGGTCACTTCGCGGAGGAAGAGAAAGAACTCGACCGTCGTGACGCGCGCCCGCTTCCGGCCGTGCGCTTCACGCCGGTAAAGCAGAACCGCCGGGTCCGTCAGCCAGGACCAGACGACCGTCCGGGCGGTGGCAAACCTCGATTTCAGTTTCGCGCGACGCTCTCCCTCGCGCCGTATCTCGGCCATTACCTCAACTATAAAGGCAAGGAGTGAGCCTGCGGCCAGGAGATGCGATAACGTTATGGATCATGGCTACCCGCCAGCCAGCCGTGGCAGGCACCTTTTACGAGGGAGACCCGGACCGCCTGGCCGCCCAAGTCCGCGCCTGCTTTGCCGAAAACGGTGACGTCGAGGGGGGAGAGAGATTCATCGGAGCCGTCGTTCCTCACGCCGGTTTGATGTACAGCGGCCACGTGGCGGCCGCGTTTTACGGGCAGGCCGAGCTGCCGCGCCGCTTCGTCATCCTCTGCCCGAACCACACCGGCTTCGGGCACTTCGCCGCGATCAATCGCCAGGGATCATGGCGCACTCCCCTCGGCGATGTCAGCATCGATACACCCCTCGCCGATGCCCTGATGCAGCAGTCAGCGCTCCTTGCCGAGGACGATCGAGCCCACGCGCGTGAGCATTCGCTCGAGGTGCAACTTCCGTTTCTTCAGCAGCTCCTCGGCGACTTCACGTTCGTCCCCATCTGCCTCGGCGCGAATCGTTACGATTACTGCGAAGAGATCGGAAGTGCCATCGCGGCAGTGATCGCCGTTGCCGGCGAGCCGGTCGGCATCGTGGCCAGCTCCGACCTCAATCACTACGAGGACCAGAAAACCACGCTGCGCAAAGACCAGCTTGCGATCGACGAGGTGCTGAAGCTCGATCCACGCGGGCTCTGGCGCGCGGTCGAGGAGTCCGACATCTCCATGTGCGGATTCATCCCGACGACGGCGATGATGATCGCGGCAACGAAGCTCGGCGCAAAACACGCAAGGCTGATCCGGCACGCCACCAGCGGCGACGTCAATGGCGACTACTCGCATGTCGTTGGGTATGCGGCGATCGCTATTTCGTAGCTGGAACCGTTCATCCGCAGATGGCGCAGATGGGACGCAGATAGAAGCTGTCAGGAGATAGAGTCGCGTCGTGAAGATTCTGTTTGCTACCGCCGAGGTTTCGCCGATCGCCAAGACGGGCGGGTTGGGCGATGTCTGCGGCTCGCTGCCGAAAGCGCTTGCAAACCTCGGACACGACGTCACGATCTTCATGCCGTACTACCGCGAAGCGCACGAATGGTTTGCCAACAACGGCGTCACGCTCGATGAAGCCGTGCCGCCGATGTACATCAACTGGGGGAATTGGGCGGCCGAGGCGACGTATCTGCGGACGACGCTGCCGCGTACCGATATCCCGCTCGTCCTGGTTGCCAACGACTACTTCTTCAACCGGCCACACATCTACTCCCCTCGGCTCGACGGCTACGACGACGGCATCGAGCGCTACTCGTTCTTTTGCCGCGCGGTCATTCGCGGGTGTGAGCTTCTCGGCATCGCGCCGGACGTGGTTCACGCCCACGACTGGCATACGGCACTCCTGCCGATCTACCTGCACTCAGGATTGCGCGGCAGCGAGAACTTCCGCGGGGCACGCTCGGTCTACACAATCCACAATCTCAACTACCAGGGCATCGGCACTCGACGGCAATTCGCCACCCTCGGCTTGCACAGCCGCTACTGGGCGCCCGACGCCGTCGAACACTTCGGCGACGTGAACCTGATGAAGGGCGGCATCATCTTCGCGAACCAAGTCACGACCGTATCGCCCACTTACGCGAAGGAGATCCAGACACATGAGATGGGAGCGGGGCTCGACGGCATCCTGCGCAGCCTCTCCTTCAAGTTGCACGGCATTCTCAACGGCATCGACGTTCATGAGTGGGATCCGGCTGACGACCGTCACATCGCGTCGCCGTTTCACCTCGGGCACCTTGCAGGCAAGAGTCTCTCGAAACGGGCACTCCTGCGCGAATTCAAGCTGACGCACAAGTCGAAAACGCCGCTCCTCGGATTCATCTCGCGACTGACCGATCAGAAGGGCATCGACCTGCTGATCGCCGCGCTGCCGCAGATGCTCGCTGCCGGCGCACAGGCGATCATCCTCGGGTCGGGCGAGCCGCGGTTCGAGAATGCGCTGGTGCATATCGCAGCGCAGCATCCCGAATCGTGCCGCGTCATCATCGGATTCGACAACGCGCTCGCGCATCGCATCTACGCCGGCGCCGACATCCTGCTCATGCCCTCGATCTACGAGCCGTGCGGCCTGAATCAGATGTACGCGCTGCGCTACGGCACGGTCCCGGTCGTCCGGCTCACAGGCGGTCTGGCCGACACCGTGATTCCGTTCCATGGCGCCAACCTCGACAGCGCGAACGGCTTTGGTTTCATCACGATCAACCCAGGAGACTTCTTCACAGCCACCTGGCTGGCGATGCTCAACCATCGCGAAACGAAAGCGTGGCGTCAGTTGCAGGACAACGGCATGGCCGCCGACCTTTCGTGGGAACGCTCGGCTCGCGAGTACGAGACCATCTATCATCGCGCCCAGTTCTCATGAAGACCGCCGCGTACGAGGAGTGCTACCAGTCGATCGTTGCCATCTGGCGCGATGAGGGAGGAACGACGCTCGATGACATCGCGCTCATGGCGACGATCAACTCGATCCTCGCGCATCGTTTCCCACACTTCTACTGGACGGGCTTCTACCGCGTTTGCGGAGACCGTCTCGTGGTCGGACCGTACATCGGCACGGTGGGTTGCCTGCAGATCGAGTTTGGACGCGGCGTTTGCGGCACTGCCGCTGCCGAGCGCAAGACGATCATCGTGCCGGACGTGAACGCATTCCCCGGCCACATCGCCTGCGATCCGAACTCGAAGTCGGAGATCGTCGTGCCGGTGTTCGCGCCTGACGGCGTGCTCGTCGGCGTGCTCGACGTCGATTCTGATCAGCTCGACGCGTTCGACGAGGAAGATCAGCGCGGTCTCGAAAAGATCGTCGCGCTCTTCGGACAAACGTAGGGCCCAGACCGCGCTCGCAGCCTGGGCCCTGGAGGAGTCTTACGCGGCTACAGGTTGATACGTCGCGTCGCCGAACGCGAGCATCGGATAGAAGATGAACGGCAGGATCAGCATCCCGATCGCAAAGCCGACGCCCTTCCCGAAGTTCCTGGCGAAGGATATGAGAACCATGATCAGCACGATGATGTTGACGAATGGGATGAGCAGCAGGATGAACCACCAAATCGGCTTGCCGGCGATTTCGAGAATCACGATCAGGTTATAGATCGGGACGATCGCGGCCCAACCCGGCTTCCCTGCTTTGACGAAGATCTTCCACATCGAAATGACGATCAACAGAATGACGACGAGGTAGCAGATACCGATGACCATCCCTACGGCGGGTGACATCGTCTGCACGGGGACGGCGTCGGTGGTGGTCGTTTCCTGCAGTAGTGCGAGTGCGAACAGAGCGTTCATCTCTTCTCCTTCTCCTTCTCCAAGCGCAAGTTGTGACCGATTTGTTGAAACAGTATACCGGACTCGGCTGACGCAAGGATCAAGGAAATCGTTCAGCCCAGGATGACTTCGAGCTCGTCGAGGATTTCCCGAATCGAGTGGTATCGCAGCTCATCGTGCTTGTTGATCAGCGTATCGAGCGCCGGTGTGGCGAATCCGGCGGCGGCCAGCTCGTGAGAAAGTGGGATGGCGTCGTGGCGCAGCGATGCCGGTGGATGAGGGAGCGGGGCATCGGTTCCACCTTCGACATATGTCTGCCGCTCGATCGCTTTCATCCGCTCGCGCAGCTTCGATTGAAAGGCATTGATCTGCTCGATGAGCTTCGGATCGAGAGAGGTCGCGGTCTTGAGCGCATCCAAGTCCCCGCGAATGGCATCCAGCAGTGGCTGGATTCGGCCAGCATCCGATGGAGGAAGCTCATCGACCGCAGCGGCGAGATCGTTGACAGCGAACTCGATGTCGCTCACGCGCGCGGCGTTTACTTCATCGCGCGCAGACTCGACCGCCCTGGCCAGCACGTTCACGCACAAACCGAGCTGCGGCGCGAGCCCGGGAACGATTTCGTCCGCCGCGGCCCGCAACTGAAAGACCGCGGCCTCGATCATGACGACGCTCATTCTTTATGATTGTTTGTTCAGGAACTTGGTCAACCCCGAAAGGATGTCGATCGGCAACGGGAAGACGATGGTCGTGTTCTTCTCGACGCCAATCTCGGTCAATGTCTGCAGGTAGCGAAGCTGGAGCGCGGTCGGCTGCGTAGCCAGAACGTGCGCGGCATCCGCCAGTCTCTGCGACGCCGCAAATTCGCCCTCGGCGTGAATGAGTTTCGCCCGCTTCTCGCGCTCGGCCTCAGCCTGCTTGGCCATGGCGCGGAGCATCGACTCCGGCAGATCGACCTGCTTCACTTCGACGTTCGCGACCTTCACACCCCACGGCTCGGTGTGCTGATCGAGAATTGTCTGGATGCGGGCGTTGAGTGAGTCGCGGTGCGCGAGGAGCTCGTCGAGCTCGACCTCGCCGAGGACGGAGCGAAGCGTCGTTTGCGCGAACTGCGAGGTCTGGTAGCGGTAGTCGAACACTTCGACCACGGCGTTCCGAGGCTCGATGACGCGCAGAAAGACGACCGCGTTCACCTTCAGCGTGACGTTGTCCCGCGTGATGATGTCCTGGGGAGGAACTTCGAATGCTTCCTGCCGCAGCGAGACGCGCACCATGCGGTCGATCGGCGCGAACACGAGAAAGATCCCAGGCCCCTTGGCCTCGGGCAGCAAACGTCCCAGCCGGAAGATGACGCCTCGCTCGTACTCGGGGAGGATCTTGATCGATGTGAGCAGGTAAAGGCCGAGAATGACGATGATGACAACGAGACCCATAAGAACCTCCGCGCGGACGCTGGCGATTGTATCGGTTTCGCGGTGGCGGCGTGGTCTCGCGGTCTGGCGACCGCAAAGCTCACTCCGCCGGCTCGACCATTAGATGCAGCCCGTTGATCCCGGCCACGCGCACGCGCGAGCCTTCCGGGATCACGCTCTTCGCCATGGCGTTCCACAACTCGCCGTGGACGAAGACTTTCCCGTCTGCTCCGATTGAAGTGCGGGCCACGCCGATCTCGCCGATCATCCCGTCGCTACCGGTCGAGACGCGGCCGTGCCGCGCACGCAAGACGAGCGTCGTCAACAACACGGCGATCAGGCCAATGGGGATGCTGACTGCGAGTGCGGTGAGGATATTCACGCGCATCTGCGGAATGGGTCCGTCGACGAGAAAGAGTCCGCCAATGACCATGCAGACGATGCCGCCGGCACCGAGAACGCCATGGCTGGCGAACTTCGCCTCGAGCGCGAAGAGCACAAAGGCCGCGGCCAGAAGCGCCAGAGACGCGTAACGGACGGGCAGCAGGTTGAGCGCGAACAGCGCCAGCAGGATCGCGATGACGCCGACGACGCCGGGCGCAATCGCTCCGGGATGGTTGAACTCGGCGAAGATCGCCAGTCCTCCCAGGACCAGCAGGAGGAACGCGAAGTTCGGATCCATCAGCGCCGACATCAGCTTTTGCCGCAACGACATCTGCACCGTGTTGATGTTTGCATTCGTGACGTGGAGTGTTGTGGTCGTCCCGTCGTAGCGTTTGAGCGTGCGGCCATCGATCGCCATGAGCAGCGCCCGGTCGTTGGGCGCGATCACATCGATCAGCTTCTGCGCCAGCGCTTCCTGTTCGGTAAACGACTTCGACTCGCGCACGGCGCTCTCGGCGACCGCGACATTCCGGCCGCGCTTCGCCGCAATCGTGCGCATGAAGGCGGCGGCATCGTTCTCCATCTTCACCTTCATGATCTCGTCCATCTTTTCGCCGAACAGCACCGGATGGGCCGCGCCTGTGTTGGTTCCGGGAGCCATTGCGGCGATGTCCGCAGCTTCGAGGATGAAGAATCCCGCCGAGGCGGCGCGGCTGCCTGCCGGAGCGACGAAGACGATCACCGGCACGCGCGAGGTCATGATCTTCTCGACGATCGAGCGCGTCGAGTCGAGGAGTCCGCCCGGCGTGCTCATGACTAGGATCACCGCATCGTCGTGTTCCCGCTGCGCCTGATCGAGCGCACGCCCGATGAATTCATCGCTGATCGGCTGGATCGTGTCGTTGACGTTGAGCCGCAGGACGTTCGCGCGAGCGCGAAGGGCAATGGTGGCGAGGAGAGCAGCAACAACAAGGGCGCGTCTCATAGCGCTGATCGTACTCTTCCTGACGGTAGCGGGATACGGAACTACGCCTATTGCGGTCCGTAGTCCGGCGTCGGCTCGTAGTTGAAGAACTTCGTGATGTCGTTTCGGAAGACGAGCTTGAAGTCGCCGATCGGGCCGTTGCGCTGCTTGCCGATGATGATCTCGGCGATGCCCTTCTCTTCCGTGTCCTTGTTGTAAACCTCGTCGCGGTAGATGAAGCAGACCACGTCGGCATCCTGCTCGATCGATCCTGATTCGCGAAGATCGGAAAGCTGAGGACGATGATCGCCGGTGCGTTGTTCGGGACGGCGCGAAAGCTGCGAGAGCGAGATGAGCGGAACGTTCAGTTCTTTGGCGATGGCCTTCAGCCCGCGCGAGATCTGCGAGATTTCTTGGTTACGCGACTCGGTCTTCCCTTTCACCGCCATGAGCTGGAGGTAGTCGACCATGATCATGTCGAGACCGGCTTCCATCTTGAGGCGGCGCGCTTTGGCCCGCATTTCCATGATGTCCATGCCCGGCGTATCGTCGATGAAGATCTTTGCCTTGGCCAGGCGCGCCGAGGCATCGGCGAGATCGCGCCAGTTGCGCTCACTCAGCATGCCGGCACGAATGAGATGGTTCGACACGCCCGACTCCGACGAGAGAATGCGCAGGCCGATCTGCTCTTTCGACATTTCGAGCGAGAAGACGCCGACCGAATAAAGACGCTGCGCCGGAGGCCGCGGACCACCCGATCGCTCGGGGATCGCGATCGATTCGGCGATGTTCATCATAAAACTGGTTTTCCCCATGCTCGGTCTTGCCGCGATGATGATCAAATCCTGGTTCTGAAAACCCGAGGTGAATTCGTTGAAGCGGTCGTAGCCGGTGGGGATGCCGGTGAGCAGCTTGCCGGCGTGCTGCAGTTGCTCGATCGCGGTCATGTTGGTCCGCGTGATCCGATCCAGCGCCACAAACCCCTTCTCGATCGATCCCTCGGCAATCTCGTAGATCGACTTCTCGGCGATGTTGAGCACGTCCGCAGGCTCGCTCGGTGCATCGAGCGCGGCGCGCATCACCGAGTTGCCCATCACGATCAGCCGCCGCAACGTCGACTTCTCTTTGACGATGCGGGCGTAACGCTCGACGTTGGCAATGTCCGGGATGCCGTCGACGAGCGATGCGACATATGCCGAGCCGCCGACCTGTTCGAGCTGCGCGTTCTTCGACAACTCCTCGCGCAGCGTGAGCGGATCGATCTCGCGCGACTGCTCGGCAAGACGCCGCATCGTGGCGAAGATCGTGCGGTGCGCATCGCGGAAAAAATCTTCGGTGTTGATCGTGCCCACCACGCGATAGAACGCATGGTTGTTGATCAGAATCGATCCGAGAACCGCACGCTCCGCATCGGGAGACTGCGGCATCGGCCGGTCGAGCGCGACGTCGAGTTGAGCAACAGACATTGGACTTTGGGACGCGCAGTGTAGGGCTGGTTTGTCGTTGCGCCGCGATGCCCACAATCGCTAGACAGTCCCTCCACACCTTTTCCACAGGACGGCAAACGCCATCGACCGGGGAGGTGAGCGCAGGTTAGCAGAGCGGTGATTCGGTCTGTTGAAAAGTGAAGATTTCTCTTGACAGGAAGTTGCTGGTTTCTACGTCTCGTAGAATCGGAATCATGATCGACCCGGCGGGTTTATCATCAGGTATGGCCGACGCAACGAAACCGAAGAAGTTCCGTCTGAGACGACTCCGAGGGAAGACGATTCGGCTGAAGCAGATCCGAAGTGCGACTGGCAGCCCTCGCACTGTTCGAGAAACACTCAAGGCTCTCGGACTCGGAAAGCTGTATCAGTTCGCAGAACTTCCGAACACGAAGGAAGTTCGCGACCTGATCACGAAAGCTCCTCACATGCTTTCGATCCTCGACGGTCCGGACATCCTCTTCCCGCTGGAGAAAAGCACGTTGGGAGCGGAGCGAATTCGAGAAGCCGTCGAAGCAGTTCGCGCTCTGCGCAAGTGAGGATTTCGAGGTGCGGCGAAGTCGTCATCCTGAGTACGAGAGAAACGTCTTCATCAACTGCCCATTCGACGACGAATACACGCCAATCTTCGAGGCGGTCGTCTTCACGATTCAGGCTTGCGGTTTCCGGACCGTGTGCGCCCGGTCGAGGTTAAATTCGAGCGAAGTGCGGCTCGAAAAGATACTCGAGATCATCGACGACTGCCGCTACTCAATCCATGATCTGTCACGCACGGAGCTCGATCGAGCGAGCGCCCTGCCGCGTTTCAACATGCCGCTCGAGCTCGGAATCGACATCGGCTGCCGTGCTTACGGCGACGATCAAGAAGATAAGAGTTTCCTGATTTTCGACCGCGACCGGTTTCGATTTCAGACCTACATTTCCGACATTGCCGGGCAGGACATCGCCAATCACGAAGATGATCCGAATCTCGCCATCGCACGTGTTCGCGATTGGCTTCGCGCTGAAACCGGTCGCACGAACATTCCCGGCGCGAAGGCGATGCAATCAAAGTATGCCAGCTTTCGGAAGGAGCTGCCCTCGATCTGCGAGCGATTCGATCTCGACATCCTTAGCCTGACGTTCGCCGATTTCATGCATTTGGTCGGAGACTGGCTCACTCCTTACCTCGCGCCTCCATTTCGCTAGCACCTCGGAATGCCCTCCTCCTGAAACCCTGTTGGTCACCGCGTCGTCTGAATCAGTCTGGAGGATTCGCTTTGATCAAACGCATGCTTTTCATCTCGCTGCTGGCCCTGCCCGCGGCCGCACAGCAAAGTGCGCCGGCGCAGCCACCCGCGGCGCAATCGGCGGCGGTGGCTGTCCCCGATTCCAAGAAGCCGGTCGCCGTCATCAATGGTGAGACTGTCACGGCCGAGAAGCTCGACCGCATGTACAGCAATCTCAACACGCAGATGCGCCAGAACTACGATGCCAACGGAGGCAAGGGCGCGCTGCTCGAGAACTACATCCGCAAGCGCCTTCTCATCCAGGAGGCCATCAAGTCCGGTTACAACAAACGGCCGGATGTTATCGAGGCGGTCGATGCCGCTCGCGAAGCAGCGCTCTTCGACCGCTACGTGCGCGACGTCGTGGCTGCACAGATCGTGACGGATAACGACGTCAAGACGTACTACACCGAGCATCCTGACGACTTTGCAACGCCGGAGAAAGTTCACGTGAGGCACATCGTGATCGGCGTGACCGAGGTTGGTCCTGCGCGCAAAACAAAGGAAGAGGCTCTCGATCGCATCAAGAAGATTGCCGTCGATCTTCGAAGCGAAGATGTGGCCTCGGCACAGAGCACGTCGAATCCGGAGGTTCTGGCCCGATTGCGCCTCGCTCATTTCGCGGATGCTGCGAAGAAGTACTCCGAGGATGCGTCAGGGGAGAGCGGAGGCGATCTGGGATGGATCACGAAGGGCCAGACCGACCCCGACTTCGAGACTGCTGCGTGGAGCATGAAGCCCGGCACAGTCAGCGGCATCATCCAGACGAAATTCGGATTTCATCTGATCTTTGTCGAAGGACGTCAGGCTCCCGGCACCGAACCGTTCGAATCCGTGAAGTCCAGCATTCGCGAGTTCCTCATCACGCAGAAGGCGTCCGACGTCGTCACGACCGTGACGAAGCTGACCAACGAGCTGCGCGGCAACAGCCGCATCAGCGTGTTTCCCGAGAACATCAAGTAGACGCCCTCATGTGCAGACAGAAACGCCCGCGGCAACGCGGGCGTTTTGCCTGGGCTCCGACCAGAAGGAGTTACGCAGCCGACCGCAGGTTTTCGCGAATGACGCGCGGATGGCGGGCAGCAATGCGTAGCAGCGCGATCGCAGGACCCTCCGGACTACGTCTGCCTTGCTCCCAACCGCGAAGCGTGTACACACTGATGCTCATCGCTCGGGCGAGCTCCACCTGCGTAAGGCCGAGGAATCTCCTGAGCGCCGTCACGTCTCCGCCTGACTTGAATTCACCCCGCATCAATCGTTTCCGAACGCGTGCCGGGATCGCCTTGGAAAACTGCGCGCTCGTGAGCTCCGGGATGTCAGTCATTTCGGCGATTACGACCGACGGCAACAGGCGCTCCGATCAGATCTACGACGCCGCGCTCGCGCTCTGACTTCCCCCGTGCGCCGTCTCCCACTCTTCCACTTCCGGAGAGAAGAGGTTGATGCGCGCTTTCTTGTACTCGCGGGTCGGGTAGAGAGCCTGCCTCGACTCGACGCCGGTATCGATGGCGAGGTCGTTGATGATCGATTCGCACTCGTCCACAGAACGGCCGTGCACGATCGTGTAGAGGTTGTACGGCCAGTCGTCGTACACGGGGCGGAGGTAGCAATGCGACACGGCCTTGTTCTGCGACATCTTCGTGCCGGTATCTTCGACAGCGTCGGATGGGACGATCCACACGCCCATCGCGCTGGCGCCGAATCCGGTCTTTCGTGTCTGCACGACGGCGCTGTAGCGGCGGATGTACCCGCGCTGCAGCAGCGACTTCGCGGCGGCGAGTAGTTCGTCCGCGCCGATTCCGTTCGTCTTCGCCATCGCTTCGAAAGGACGCGGCTGGAGTGGCAGGTCGCGCTGAAGGAGGCGGACGGACTCGATCTCCACGGACGTCAGCGGTGCGAACTGCGTGTCGCTCTGCGATTCATCGGTGTCGCTGTTGCCCTTGAACTGCCGGAGCGTCGGCAGCGCGCGCACGGTCTCGCAACCGGCCTCGCTGCCAAGGATCTCGATCGTGCGGTTGAGACCGAGCGACGACGACGATAAGACCGCGATCGTGAACCAGAGATTGAAGTCGTTGTTGCGCCGGTAGTTCTGCGTGACGCCGGGATGCGCGTTGATCATCGCTGCCGCGTCGTCGATTCTTTCAGGATCGACTTTCGCCGCCACGAGGCACGAGCGGTAGCCGAGGGCTCGGGCATCAAATTGCGCAGCGAGCTGCCGCAGCAGTCCTTCGCGCTTCAGGCGCTCGATGCGCTTGATGACTTCTTTTTCCGACATGTCGATCGCTTGTCCGATGAGAGCGAACGGCGTCGAGACCAGGGGAATCTCACTCTGCAGGGCACCCAGCAGCTCACGGTCCCGTTGATCGATTTCCTGCATTTGGATCCTCGGCTACGTTGGTGGCGTTGGGAATTGGGGATGGCTGAATCATACGAGATCGGACGCTGCATCACCAGTGTTCAAACGGTGGAATCGGAGAATCATCCGGAACGAGCCGCGGAAAGTCGTTGGCATCAAGTCGCTCGGCTTTCGCATTACGTGCCAAAACATCCGCCACCCACTCCCGATGACGGTGCGCTGCCAGCTCAGCCGAGGTCCGATCGATCCCGCACCAGCGCTTCGGAAAACCCTCCAGCTTCTGCAACGCCGCATCGAAAAGCCGCAGCCCACCCGGGTAAGTGCCCCGTTTGACGTGGTGATAGGCCGCCGCAAGCTGGATGAGGCCCTGCAGAAACACGTGTACTTCCGACTCCGCCTCGAGCCAGATCGTCTCCCACGCTTCGTGCGCATTCCAGAACTCGCCGGCATTGAAATGATCGAGACCGGCGCGGAAGTGTGTTTCGAAGTCGATCATGCGGTTGCGTGGTCGCGAGGCGTCGCGGTCTCGCGGAAGAACACCCACCACGCTACCTCAATCTCCGGCCCTCGTCCCTCGGCGCAACGTCTCGCACATCGCTGTCGTGAAGTCGGCGGTAGTACCAATGCCCCCGATATCGCGTGTCCGGTGCTCCGGTCCCGAGTCGAGCACTTTCGTGATCGCGTCATCGACGCGCTTCGCCGCGCCCGATTCGCCGATGTGATGCAGCATCTGCACAGCCGACTGCAGAAGTGCCAGCGGATTGGCCTTGTTTTGACCAGCGATATCGGGAGCACTTCCGTGCACCGCTTCGAACACTGCGCCGTTCTCGCCGATGTTCGCGCCGGCCACGACGCCGAGTCCGCCGACCAGGCCTGCGGCGAGATCGGAGACGATGTCGCCGTAAAGGTTTTCGAGCAACAGCACGTCGAACTGAATCGGGTTCATGACCATCTGCATGCAGAGGTTGTCGACGATCTTGTCGTCCGCCTCGATGTTCGGATACTCCTTGGCAACGTTTCGGAAGCACTGCAGGAACAGGCCGTCGGAGAGCTTCATGATGTTCGCCTTGTGCACCGCCGTGACGCGCTTCCGGCCGTGCGTGCGTGCGTACTCGAAGGCGAATCTGGCGATGCGCGTGGAGGCGCGCTCGGTGATGATCTTGATCGACTCGACGACGCCGGGAACGACCTCGTGCTCGAGACCGCTGTAGAGATCCTCCGTGTTTTCGCGGACGACGATGATGTCGACGTTCTCGTAGCGCGTGATGATGTTCGGCATCGACTTCACCGGCCGCAGATTGGCGTAGAGGTCGAGAGTCTTTCGCAGCCGGACGTTGATCGATGAAAAGCCGGTCCCGATCGGGGTGGTCACCGGCCCCTTGAGCGCCACTTTGTTGCGCAGGATCGATTCGAGCACGTCGCCTGGCAGCGGATCGCCGAAGCGGGAGAGCGCTTCCGCGCCGACGAAGAACTTCTCCCACTCCACATCGACGCCGGCACATTCGATGATCGAAACGACTGAGGCAGTGACCTCAGGGCCGATTCCGTCGCCTGGAAGAAGAGTAATTTTATGTCGAACCATGATGAATCCTTTCCGCTCGCTCTCTCGCCTCGGACAATGAAAAGTCCATCGGAAGCAACGCGGCGAGCGGCCCGTATTCGGGCAACTCCCCGATGCAGCGACGGACGCTCTCCAGCGTCGGCGGGATGAAGTCGAGGTACCACATGCGGCCGCGCGTGAGCGGCTGTTTAGAGAACGTGCCGAGAATCTTGATGGAGCGCTGCAGGAGGGTCTCGAAATAGCGGCGGCGCATCGATCGGCGTTCGCCCTGCGGAAGCTCGGAGCGTGCCGGCAAACCATGCACGCGCCACTCTGCATAGTAGTCGACGAGCTCGAGCTCCGTCTCTTCGCCGAGGATGCGGGCCACGCCGCGGTCGCGGAGCAGCGAGGCGATGTCGTACGTGTCCGGACCCATTCTGAGATCCTGATAGTCGATCAGATAAAGCTTGTCGTTAAAGATATGAATATTCTGGCCATGATAATCACGGTGACAAAGAACATAGGGATGCCGTGAGATGTTATCGGCCAGCTTTCGGAGCAACGGTTTCAGCGGCTGTGCCGATTCCGGACTGACACGCATCAGCTTCTCGACGTAGAACTCCCGCGACATCTCCAGCTCGTTGAAGAAGAAGTCGCCGGTGAAAGGGGGGTTGATGTCGACGGCGCCGGCCTTCTGAAAATAAGCGAGAAGCGTGACGGCCTTTCTGTACCAGCCCACGCCTTCCTCGCGGTCGCGATGCAGCAGATCGAAGAGCGTTTGATCGCCGACATCCTGTTGCAGCATGGCCGCGTCGTTGTGCTCCATCAGCTTCGGCAGGTAGGCGTGTTTCGACGCCGCGCGATATGCCGCCAGCACG
>DATLVW010000016.1:0-8902 GCA_035577085.1 Thermoanaerobaculia bacterium | reverse complement strand
CCCGAGCAGCAGCATGATGACGTAGCCCGATCGGCGTCCGGCCAGCTCCACCGTTCCGTAAAGTGACACGAGCATGATGGCGAAGAACGTGAACGTGCCGGCGCGCGTCATCGAGTCCAGGCCAAAAACAATGTCATGCGCAAGATGCACGGTGAATAGCACGATCGACAGTAACGAAGAGATGGTCAGTGGCACGTTCTGTTTCATCGGAGCTCCTGCCGGCGCGTGCGCGCCCTGTTCGGGAAGACGACCGGTCCTGTGGGATTGCTACGACTGTTTTGCGCGTGGGTTTCGTTTTCAGCAAGCGGTTTGCGCGCGAACCCGTCGTCGTCGAAGCCGCCACAATAGGGTCACACCTTCGCTCCGCGGACGCAATCCGTGCGTCACGAACGGATTCGCGTGGAGCCGGTAATGGACAAAAAGATGGTGAGCGACGCATATTGCCATCGTCCTTCCATTTTCGAGGTGAATGCCATGCGAAATCGCGGTGTTGCCCTTGCTCTGTTGCTGCTCCCGGCGTTTGCGTACGCTCAGGTCGATTGGTCTCCCGGTGGAGGCGTGAGCGGAAAAATCGCACTCGGCAATCCGTCGAAGGCGGCTGTCCTTCTGTTTCACGGCCTGGGGGAAACCGGCACGAGCACGTTCATCACGCCTTCGCTCATGAGTGTGAACTGGGACTACGTGAATGATCCCGGGGACCGCAACCTGGGTGGCGGTCATCTGAAAGCAGGGGTCGGGGTATTGGACTTCGGAGTGTCCAACTCTCTTCCCGTTGATCAGAAGGCGTTCTTCGGCGCGATGATGCAGAGTGGATTCACCGTGGCCACATGGGACCAGCCGGGGACGTCGTTCGCCCAGGCGCTCCCGTCAGCGCTCGCGGCGTTTGACAAGTTCGTAGCGGACACCGCGGCACTCAATCCGACGTCGCCACCGCCGATCGCGCTCGTGGCTCACAGCCGAGGCGGTCTGCTGGCGCGCGCGGTGTTGAAGCAACGCGGATCGCTGGGACGCGTTCGGTGGCTGATTACGCTGCACACGCCGAATGGTGGCAGTGACATGGCCTCGTTCGCCAGCCGATGCGGTACCGACTGGCCCGCCGGCGTCGACCTCGGCCCGTTCAACCCGGAGCGCGATACGATCATCGCCACGATCCGCGGAGCGCTCGCTCCCATCGATGCGAAATTCAACAACCCCGCGCAGGCTGAGCTCGCCCCGGGAAGTCCGTTGCTGATGGCCCTCGCCACGGGCGAATCCAAGCGTCCATTCGTGCGGTACATTTCGTTCGGTGGGACGAGCCCACGCTTCCTGAAAATGTACGCTTGGACCTTCGTGGAGCCCGGGAGCACGATTGCCACCGGGCACAATGGACTGAACCCGACATTTTCGTGGGTAGTCCACGCAACCGAAATGCCGCACATTGTTTCGCCAATGCTCGACGCGCTGCCGAACTGCACGCCGGAGCTGACGCCGGGAGCAGGCGACGGCCTGGTGACCGACGCCCGCTCCCACCTTCCCTTTGAAGATAGCCACGTCACGAATCCGTTCAATCACGTCGAGGTGCTTTGGAGCCCGCTCGTACAGGGCATCATCTCGAACGAGTTGTTGATGCAACTGCAGCCGTTTCCAATCACGGTCGTGCCTGCAAGCACGAGCACCAGCTATGGGCTCACCCTTCAATTCAGCATCAATCCTGCGAATATCGTCGCCGTCAACTGGTCGGTCCAAAGCGGGCCGGGACGGATAACCACGGACGGTGTGTACCACGCGCCGCTTCCACACCGATGCTGGCCGTGGAATCCATGTCCGCGCGGTCTGACCGCCGTGGTGGCCGCAACTGCGCGGGACGACTCGGGTCGTTTCGCTCTGGCGAGTGTGACACTTAATTGAAGGCGACAATGGGCCACACCTTCGCTCCGCGGAACAGGAAGGACGACAAGGACAGGACAATGGGGCCACACCTTCGCTCCGCGAAACAGTGGGGGTCACACCTTCGCTCCGCGGGTCCTGCCTCAGACTCTCTCTACGGGTCGTAGCGCGATCTTCCATTCCGAGGAGTTTGCCAGCCCGGTTTTCTACGCAATTTGGATTTCCTCGGAGCTATGCGTTTGCCGAGGGATCCTCGTTGACATTATGGCAAGACCACTACGACTCGAATTCGCTGATGCGCTGTACCACGTTACCTCCCGCGGCAATGAGCGGCGGCCGATCTTTCGCACCATCCGCGACCGCCAGCAGTTCCTCCTCTTCCTCGGCATAGCGGTGAAGCGGTTCGGCTGGTCCCTGACCGCGTGGGTGCTGATGACGAACCACTATCACCTCGTCATGCAGACCCCGGATCCAAATCTTTCGAAAGGAATGCACTGGCTCAACAGCAGATACGCAAACTGGTTCAACAGAACCCACGGCCGCTGTGGCCATCTGTTTCAGGGACGATTCAAAGCGCTTCTCGTCGATCGGGAAGCGTACTTCGCGGAGGTTCTCCGGTATGTCGTCCTCAATCCCGTGCGCGCGAATCTGTGCGCGCGCCCCGAGGAGTATCGCTGGTCGAGCTATCGCTCCACCGCGGGACTCGAGATCGCACCCGACTGGCTGGATGTCGAACCGGTCTATCGCCTGTTTGGTGCGGACAAGAAAACCGCGCAGCCCCTCTACCGCGATTTCGTTCTGGCGAAGATCGGATGCGAGGATCGCCTCTGGGACAAGCTGACCAATCAGCTCTACCTCGGCACTGAGGAATGGTGCAAGACGATGCGCGCACAAGTCGAGTCCAAGGTACGTTCGACCGATCATCCCCAAGTACAACGGGGCGTGGGCCGGCCAAAGATGCATCAGGTCATGACGGCGGTAGCGAAAGCGGCCGGTGAGACTGTCGAAACCATTCGTCACACGCAAGGCCATATTCTGCGAAGCCTGGTGGCTTGGCTGGGATGGCACGAGGGCTGGGTCACGCTCCGCTCGATCGCAGCGGTCCTCCGATTACGAAGCGAAGGACACATTTCGTATCTGATCAAGCGATGCGAGACGGTGTTCGCTGAGAACACCATTCTTCTCGAGCAACACGACCGAGCACTGGCCGCGCTTCGCGCCTGAGCGGGCGATTTGCGCCTTCAACGCCGTAGCAGGCGGACGTGTGCCCGAACGCGGTCACGAGGGTCGTAGAACGCTCCTTGCGGCAGGTGAACTCCGTCCAATATCACCTCATAATTGGCCGGCCACTGGCCGCGATGTCGCCATCGCCGCAAGGGTCCGATTGAAACATACCGTTTGATCATCGTCAGCCGAACGACCGAAGGTGTGACCCCTCTGGCAAAAGAGATGTGACCCCTCTGGCAAAAGAGATGAAGCGAGTGTCCTGGTTCGAGTAGCCTTTGCCGTGCGCTTTCCTCTGATTGCCGTGGCAGCGCTGGCCCTTCAACTCAGCGAGTCGATCGAAGTGCGCGTCGTCAACGTCGACGTCGTGGTTGCCGATCGCGACGGCAAGCCGGTCACCGGCCTGACCAAAGACGACTTCGAGATCTTCGAGGACAAAAAGCCGCAGGTCATCACGAACTTCTACGAGGTCCGAGGCGGCGTTCCGGCCGGAACCGGCGCCGAGACTGGCTCGACCGCCCTGCGGCCGCGCAGCTTCATCTTCTTCATCGACAACCGCGCCATGCCCCCGGTGCTGCGCAAGCACGTCACCGCCGAGATGGCGAAGTTCGTCGACACGGTCGTCGGTCCGAACGATCAGGTCTCGGTTGTCATCTGGGACGGCACATTCAGAATCCTCACGCCGCTGACCAACGAAATGGCGGCGGTGCGAAAGGCCATCGACACCGTGGCCAGAACCGGCACGCCGATGTCGGCAACGAGCGACTTCCAGCGCGTGCAGGCGGAGTGCACTCACGCGTTGAACATGGGCACTGGTCGCGAATACCCCGGCATACCAATCAAGCTGGCCTACGACCAGTGCATTGGCAGCGTGCGCATCGAAACGCAGCGAATGACGATGTACTCGCGCCTGATGCTCAACGCCGTCGAGGTGGCAATGTCGACGGTGGCGGGCGTAGAGGGTCGGAAGGTGCTCGTCCTGGCTGGCACGGAACTTCCCGCGCGGCCGGGGCTGGACATGTACCAATGGGCGAACGGGCGGTTCCAGCCGTACATGCGCGGGTTCGATGCCGCCATCGAGCAGCCGCCGCCTGAGTACCGCGACCAGCAGCGCGCGACGCTGGAGAGCATCGCCAAAACCGCGAACGCGAACGGCGTGACGCTCTATCCGATCTCCGCGCTCATGGCGGCCGACATCAACTCGACGCAGAACTCCACTGGGATCGACGACGCCGGCGCGGGGTTTCTCCGCTCCGGCAACACGGACGCCGCGCACGAGCTGCTGGCGCGCATGACTGGCGGCACGGCCGCGCCGGTCTCGCAGATGCCGGCTCTGCTCGATACCCTGCGCCGCGATCTCGACTCGTATTACTCCCTCGGCTACCGCCCCAGCATTGACCAACGCGGCGACCGCCCGATTGCAGTCCGCGCCAGGAATCGCGCCTACACCGTCCGCGCGCGCCAGAGCTACGCCTCCAAGACCTTCGACGAACAGATGCGCGACCGCGTGATCGCAAATATCTACACCCCAGCCCGCGTGAGCGACTGGAAGCTCCAGCTCCGCACCGGGAAACCGAAGCCGGTGAAGAAGGGGGAGTACAGTCTCCCCATTGAGATCGTCGCGCCGCCGAGCGTCACTCTGCTCCCGCGCGACGGCAAGCTCGCCGGCGGATTGGTGGTCTACCTCGTCGTCGGCAACGCCCAGGGCGCGCTGTCGACGACCTTCCGCCAGGTGAATGGAATCGAGATCACCCCCACCGAGGAGGCCGTCTTTCGCCGCACGCCCCTGACCTTCGGCGCAAACCTGACCATCCGCGAAGGTGAGAATCTCATCTCTGTCGGCCTGGTCGACCAGGCGGCTGGAACGATGGGCTTCGCAAGAACGACCGTGACCGCCTCCGCCAAATAGTCAAGAGCAGGACGACGTAATAGGGTCACACCTTCGCTCCGCGGGTTCTGGCTCAGACTCTCTACGCATCGTAGCGCGATCTCGATTCCGATGAGTTTCGGCCACCGGCCACGATGTCGCGGAAAAGTCTCCGATTGGAACCTAGCGTTTTGAGAGTCGTCAGCCGAACGACCGAAGGTGTGACCCTCGGCACCTCCCGATATGCTATCCCCCGCGAACTTATGGCTTCCGCAGCATCATCCAGCAGGCCGTCTGCCGTAGTCGTCCTCATGGGACCTTCCGGCGTCGGCAAATCGTCTCTCGCGCGTTCTCTAATGGGTGAGGCTTTCCGGTCGATGGACGCTACGCGCCGTATATCCGAGTTGCCACTCGATTCGGAGCGGAAGTCCAGCATCATCGATATTCCGGATCAAGTTCCTCCAGACGAAATCGCGAGCCGGTTAATTGATCGCGATTTTGCCGTAGCCATCGTTGTCTTGGACACAGGCGATACTAAACTGTCAGCAGAAGTGGTGAGACGAACTGCAGTGATCAACGCGATCCCTGCCGCCATACCGCCCGCACGTTTTCTCGTCACTTCTCGCAGCGATCGCTCTCTCGCACCCAGCGACGAACTCTTGCGTGATTTGGCGAGACGCTACAATTTTGAACGATGGGTTCCTACCAGTTCGAGAGAGGGCTCAGGTATTCAAGAATTGCGAACGGCGATACTCGAGTCGGTCGCTGCTCGTGTTTTGGAAGACAAGCCTGAGAATGAAGTCACACGCGTCGTCCGAACTATGACGGAGACGCTCTGCAAACTGATCGCCAAAAACCCACAAGTCATTGATGAAATCGAATGGCGCGATCTCGAGCGAGTGGTCGCTTTAGCGCTACAGAGGATCGGTTTCGAAGTCGAGTTGACGCCGCCGGCCAAAGATGGTGGCAAGGATGTTGTGGCGACCTTCGCCGTCCGCGATGAGCGAAAAGTTTTCTATGTTGAAGTCAAGCATTGGCGAAGCGGCGATCGACCCGGACTGCGCCACGTGACGGACTTTATCGAGGTGAACGCAACTGATGGTACTGACGGCGGGTTGTTTCTTTCGTCATCTGGATTTGTAACCGCTGTCCATGGTCGGCTTGCTGAGATCTCAGCTCAACGTGTGCGGCTCGGGCAACGGGGTAAAATTGTTCACCTTTGTCAGCAGTTTGTGAAGAGTACAGCGGGTGTGTGGCGATCTGCGAGTATTCTGCCGGCGCTGCTCTTCGAAGAAACGCTCGAATAGTGAGATCCTTCCGCGGGCACGCCCAACTTCGGTTTGAAGCTGCGGCAACTCTGGTAGTCGAGGTGCTCAGGTACTCTCCTCGCGCGTGGAAACCAGACGTTTCGATCTACACATTCGCCAAAGGAACTCAGTCGGCGTTGCTTGGGAACGTTCCGGACTGGAAGTACCTTCATGAGACGCAGACACGGGCGGGGCTAAACGCGTCGCGCAAATGCCGCGCAACTCGGCGGTGGAGCGGACTCTAGCCCAGCATCTGATACGCTTACGTGTACGTCCTCCGTGTGGGCCGAAGCTCACCTGGAGACGTTAGGCGCACGTGAGAAAATGGCGACCCGGTTCGAGTTTCTGCGCGAGATCGGCCAAGGTGGCCTCGGCAGCGTCTATCGCGGCAACGACCGCGAGACGAACCAGCAGGTCGCAATAAAGATGCTTCCTCACAGCGCAGGCGATCCTCCATATCTAGTGCACGAGTACGATGTTCTGTCGCATCTCTCTCACCCGAATATCGTGCATGTAATCGATAGCTTTCACTTTGATGGCAGACTCTGTTTTGCGATGGAGATGATCGATGGTGTGACGTTAGATCGCGCCCTAGAGCATGAGCCAAAGTCGTGTCTAAGCAATAACGCACGACGCGTCTTTGGTCAGCTTCACGACGCGCTCGAGTACCTTCACGAAAGCGGCATCGTCCATGGCGAACTATTCCATGGAAACATCCTTATTTCGTCCGAGGGGGTTCTGAAGATAGTAGACTTCGAGCTTGCTCGACGACGCGATGGTCGCGATTCTGAATTGTTTCCGCCCGGTGTCTTCATGGGCATACCAATCTATTCATCGCCCGAACACTTCACCGGCGGTACGCTGTTGCCGGAGTCCGACTACTTTGTGGTCGGAATACTACTGGCCGAACATCTGGTGCGGGCTCATCCCTTTAGCGTGGCGAAGTTTCCAGAAATTCTGCGACAGATTGCTACGGCAGAGTTCCGACCCGACTTTGCGATCGATTCTATCGAACCGGTGATTCGCGAAGTGATCGCCCGACTGGTCTCGGTCGATCTTGCCCGGCGCCGAGAAGGATGGGAACTGCTGCGTGAACAAACACGCCTTGACGCTGTGGAGCGTTCAGCACGTCGGCCTGATGCAACGTCGAATTTGCTTCCCGACAAAGGCGTCTTCATTTCTCACGCTTCGGCCGACAAGCCGGTTGCGCGCAGAATTGCTCGCGAACTGTCGGATGCTGGGCTCGCTGTATGGCTGGATGAATGGCGTATCAAACCTGGGGAGTCGGTTTCAAGGAGTATCGATGACGCGCTCGAGTCATGCAGTCACGTCCTGTTGCTTCTGTCGACGAGCGCGGTACGGTCGCCATGGGTTGAGCGCGAGTGGCGCGCAGCGTACTGGAAAGAGATCGAATCTGCGCGCGTTTTTCTTATTCCGGTGTTGGTCAGCCAGTGTGCTATCCCTCCTCTTTTGCGAGACAAGAAATACGTGTCGCTGAACATCTGGGAGGAAGCTATCGCCGAGTTGCTCGAGGCGATAACCGGCGCCTGATTCACGGTAGCACCCGACAAGACGCCGTATTCCGCGCCCGTCGGCCGAGCCTGTTCTTGGGCCGCGAGACCGACGGCTTCACGCCGCGTACGCCGCGGCACAACTGAAGGCGTCTTGCGGGCGAACCGTTTGGCCTTGGGCAGCGGAAGGTCGTTTGCCTTCTCGTTGTGGCATACTGTCGACGAACCGAATGCCAGCTGGGCTGGACCGGTCCCCCGATCTACCTCAAGCGGTAGGTCGCGCGGTTGATCGCGCAGGGCGCGAGCCGACCGCTGGGCGAGGCACCGCGGTAGGGCCGCGTGCAACGCACATCAGCGCAACTCCTGTCGCGAGAGGCTCGTGGCAACTGTGACGCGCTGCTTCGTGCTTGTAACGAACGACCACACCCACTGCAGCCCAGGAGTTCTCAACATGAAGACTTCGTTGGATTCGCGCTTCGTAGCGATCATTCGGTTTGTGCTTTGGCTTTCTGCAGTCCTGGCTGGCGCTCGGCTCGCGGTTCGAGTCGCAGCCACAGTCCTTAGTTTCTGGCGCGCGGAACTCGCCGATTTGCTGACCATGTTCGTCTAGTTGGGTGGCCGAGACGGTAGCCAGAATCGCCTCGGCCACACGCGATCCCACCCGCTGCCCAACTAAGCGGTTGCGGTGGACTTCATGCCGTTACTCTTGGTTTCACAGTTTGCGCGCGGTATGAAGCCGCTGAACCGCGGAACATTGGGCGGACATTGCTTTCCGCTTTCTGCCTTCCCCCTGAGCTTGGGTTTTGCACTAGGCTGATCGCGTGTCCGGATTCAATCTGATCGAGCCTGCCACCGGGGAACCGTTCGCCACGATTCCGCGAGCGACCGCCGACGATGCCGATGCTGCGATCCGCCGCGCTGCGGCGGCCTTCCCGAAGTGGCGCGCGGTCAATTCGCGCAGCCGCGGACGGATACTGATGCGGCTGTCGCAGCTCATTCGCGACAATGCGGACGAGCTGGCGAAACTGGAGTCGCGCAACGTCGGCAAGCCGATCCGCGATTCGCGGGATGAGGTTGCTCTCGCCGCCAACTGCTTCGAGTACTACGCGGGGACGACGAACAAGATC
>DATLVW010000015.1:0-4637 GCA_035577085.1 Thermoanaerobaculia bacterium | reverse complement strand
GCCGATGAAACAGGCGTTCATCGGCAAGATCTTGATGCCGTTCTTCAAGTCCTCGATGCTTGGTGAGAAGCCGTTCAGCCGCAACGGTCCCACCGATCCGTCATTCATCGTCTCCGACGAACGCGACTTCGACGTTGAGCGCAAGAAACTGCTCGAGCTCATCGATCGTCTGGTAGAGCGAGGCCCTGCGAAAGCCGCCGAACAGACGCACGCCTTCTTCGGGAGACTGAGCGGTCAGGAGTGGGGCGAGTTGATGTACAAGCACATCGATCATCACTTGCAGCAGTTCGGGGTGTAGCCCGCCGCGGTTCGAACGGCCCGACAAGAATGAACTACACGGTCTGTCAAACGGCCTGTTTCGTTATCTCGATCAGGAGCGCCAGACCGGTTTCGTCGCGCGTGATTGAGACGGCTTGGCGCGGGATCCCGAGGGTGTGGCAATAGGCGCGGATGTCATCTTCGGTGCGCTCGATCAGGAACCAGTCGCCGAAGTACTCAATCAGCGGGCGATACGGATTGCCGCGGGCGATGTTGGTGAAATAGAGGACACCGCCGGGCCGCAAGAGCGAATACGCATGTTCGATGAGGTAGACCGCATGCTTCTCAGGCAGGTAGTCGAACAGACCGCCGGCCATCACGAGATCGAAGTACGAGCCGTGCTCCTGCGCGGCTTTCCGAACGACTTTCAGCGCGTTGCCCCGATGAACCTGACAGCGGCTCCTGACAGATTCAAGCGCTCGGAGTGAGAAGTCGAGTGCGTCGGCATCGCCATCGTTCAGCCAAAGCTCGCCGAGGAGCGACGGAAGATGCAGCGCGATGCTGCGAAAATCGGGACAACTGCCGCAGGCGATCGAGAAGATGCGCGCTCTGCCGGGGCGTTCGAGCATCGTGCGCATGATGCGCGCAGCCTGGTGCTGCACTTTGTTGCGATGCTGCTGCGCGACCGAACGAGTCAGCGAGTATTGCTCGCAGATCCCGGCGATCGTTTGCGCCGGAACATCCCTCGGACCGCGGCAGAGATACTCGACCGTCTCGAAGTCTCCGGGATAACCGCGCGGCCATTCCTGCAGGCGTTTTACGAATGGCGAGCGGGCATGAATGCGGCGCACCGGATCGAGGATCTCGACGATCTCGCCGCGCATGATTCCGGCGCGCTCGCAGTCCTCGATCGCGGCACAGATGCTGTGCACCGCGGCGAGCACGTGATGGTAGCGAGCCTCGGAGCGCCCATCGCCGGAGTCCAACTCGAGAAACGCTTCGACTTCACGGCGAAGAGCGATCAGCTCAATAGAGGTGTCATCTGTCGGTTCTGCCAGGGACGTCTCGGCATGATTCGGCATGCCTTAGCAGAGACGGACAACATTCCATTTTTCGCCCGCGTCGAGCGTCAAGTTCTGGTCGTCAATGTCTGCTCTCGAAGCACTCTGGACAGCGTGCGCAGAAGGGTCTCCGCTGTAAAAGGCTTGGCCAGGAAGTGGGGAGTCACGCTCTTGTCCAATTTGGCAGCGTCGGCCGGTCCACCGCTTGCGGCAATGATGCGAACGTGCGGATCGATCCGGCGCAGAGCTCCGATGAGCGCTGCGCCATCGACGACCGGCATGGCCATGTCCGTGAGAACGAGCGCGATTCTCGATCGATGGAGGACAAATGTGTCGATGGCCTGCGCACCATCCTCGGCGATGAGAACTTCATAGCCGAATGCGGTGAGCGTCTGGACGGTGATCTCGAGAATGGCTCGCTCATCGTCGACAACGAGAATCAGCTCGCCCTCTCCCCGCGGAAGACTCTCCTCGTTCTCGGGACCCTCGGCGGCTGCAAAGGCGCCGTCGAAAAGCGCGGGGAAGTAGACCTTGAACGAACTGCCTCGGCCGACTTCGCTCGAAACGGTGAGAAATCCTCCGTGACTGCGCACGATTCCGATCGTCGTCGAAAGCCCGAGGCCGGTGCCGCGGCCGGTTTCTTTGGTGGTGAAAAAGGGCTCGAAAATCCGATCGATGATCTCCGGCGGTATCCCTGTGCCGGTATCGGCAACCTCGATGACGACATACCTTCCGCCGCCTGATCCGCCGTGCGCCGCGGCAAATTGGGGCTCAACGTCGGCGCTTCCCATCGAGACTGTGATCTGTCCCCCGCCAGGCATCGCGTCACGGGCGTTGACGCAAAGGTTCAGGAGCACCTGGGTCAATTGCGTCGGATCGCCTGAAAGCATCGGAAGATGGGGAGCAACGGTGGTTACGAATGTCACATTCTTTGGGAAGGTGCTGTGGGCAATCGACTCTACCTCCTTCACGATGCTGGCGGTGTCGATCACGATTCGCGAGCCCTCGAGTCCTCGCGCGAACAAGAGAACCTGCTTCACGAGATCGGTTCCCCGCCTGACGCAGCGCTCGATGTTGTCGACCGCCTTCCGCGTGGCCTCGCCAGGCTCGACCCGCCTGATCAGAGACGCTCCCATGAGGATCGGCATGAAGAGATTGTTCAGATCGTGGGCGATGCCGCCGGCGAGCGTGCCCAGGCTCTCCATGCGCTGTGTTCGCAGAAGTTGCCTCTCGAGACTCTTACGATTGGTGATGTCCTCGCCGATGCTGGCCGTGCCAATCACTTCGCCCGCGGCCGAGCGAAGAACCGTATTGTTCCAGGAGATGAGCCGCCGCTCCCCGGCTCGGGTGATGATCTCGTTCTCCTGATGCCACGATTCCGGCAGGTCAGCAACCAGAGAGGAGAACGTTTCCTGCAATTCGGCCCGCAGGTCGGCCGGCAGGAAGACATCGAACCAGCTCTTGCCGAGCACGTCTTCGCGATTCCAACCGGTGAGGTGAAGGAGATAGTCGTTGCAGTAGGTGATGCGTGCGTCGCGGTCGAGCGTGGCCGAAACCAACTGCAGGTTCCGGAGCATGTCGCTGAACCGGCGTTCGCTTTCCCGCAAGTCGTCCTGCGCGCGCCGGCGCTCCGTGACGTCGGTCCAGACGCCGACGAGCTCCGCGGGCTCGCCTCGCTCGTCGCGGATCAAGCGGCGATTGTCTTCCACCCAGCGATACGTACCGTCTTTGTGCTGCAAGCGGTATTCCGTGCAGCTCACTTCCTCGCGGAGTGTTTCGTCCAGACTCGCCAAGGCCCGATCCCGATCCTCGGGGTGCAATCGTCCCAGCCACCAATCGAAGCTCAGCGTCTCCTCTGCGGCAAATCCGAGCAATCGACTGATGTTTTCACTGACTAAATGGGGCGTGATCGTCTCGCCATCGACCTTCAACGCGTACATGACGGCCGGACTGTGGTCGAGCAATTGACGTAATTGTGCGTGGGTATTACGGAGCTCCTCCTCAGCCCGTTTTCGCTCCGTCACGTCGTGCAGCACGCCGACGAAGTGCGTGATCTCACCGTCTGGGCCGAGCACAGGACTGACCGTCTGGTCGTCGTAGCGAATGCTGCCATCCTTGCAGCGGTTCGTGAATTCGCCGCGCCACACCTGGCCGCTGTTGATAGTCTGCCAGAACTGGCGATAGACCTCCGGGTCGTGCATTCCGGACCTGAGCATTCGGGGTGTATTGCCGATGGCTTCGTCGCTGCTGTATCCGGTCATCGTCGTAAATGCGGGATTGACCCAGAGAATCGTTCCCTGAGCGTCGGTGATCAGGATTGCATCGGCTGCTGTTTCGAGCGCTGTCGTTTGCAATCCGAGCTGATTGACGGCAGCGGTCAGCTCGATGTTCTTTTCCTCGAGCTTGGACACGAGCCTCTCGCTGTATTGATTGAGGACCTCCATACCGTCCAGCGAAAGAGAAGGTTTTTGATGTCTGGTGTTCAACGCGTTACTGATCGCGCTCATCAAATCCTGAGCCGATGCAGGCTTGTGAAGATAAGAGTTCGCGCCGAGGCCCAGCGATAACTCCTTATCGGCTGGCGAAGTGTACGTGGCTGTATGAATAATGAATGGAATGTCTTTGAATCGTTCGCTCCTGCGTACTTCGTGGCAGAGGCGGTATCCATCCATTACCGGCATGAGGATGTCGGAGATGATGACGTCCGCTCCCTCGGCATCCAGAACCTTCAGCGCTTCGACGCCATTACGCGCCTGGATGATGGAATGACCCTCACCTTCCAGTCTTACCCGCAAGAGCTTGAGGTTGACTGCCACGTCGTCGACGATGAGGATCTTCAACGACTTCATGGTTCGTCTCTTGTCTCCCGGCCCAGGATTGCGCTCAGCTTCTGAGGCAATGTGCGCGTACTGATTGGTTTCAACAGATAGCCATCGCATCCCTCTTCGAGCGCTTTCACGCGAGAAAATTCCTCCGGATACGACGTGACGGCTACGACGTGGATCGCGCACGTTTCGGGATCGGCCTTCAGCAATCGCACCAGTGCAAGACCGTCCATACCCGGCAGACCCATATCCAGCAGGATGAGCTGCGGACGATCAGCCTTGATCGAAGCAAAAGCCTGCTCCGCGGCATCGATACCGTTCACCGTGAAACCGGCCGCTTCCAATACGCGTCCTACCAGTTTCAGCTCGATGGGCTGATCTTCGATGACGAGGATTTTCATGCCGGCCTTCCTGTTTGCCGGCGGCCGAGGCATTCGGCTACATACCCCGGCAACTTCCGGGTGTCGATCGGCTTGGTGATGTACCCGTCGCA
>DATLVW010000014.1:0-2514 GCA_035577085.1 Thermoanaerobaculia bacterium | reverse complement strand
CGACACCGGGGAAGTCGAAGCCCCCTGGGCCGTCCGCGACGAACAGCGCCGTTTTCGACCATGGGCCAGCCGGCGTACCGCGCGACGTGATCTTGCCGATGACCAGCGACGCTTCCTGAGGAGTGCGAACCGGAATTCGGCCCACCGGGATGTCCGCAATGCCGTCGCCATTGAAGTCTGTGAACCAATCATCCGACGCCGTCTTCATATAGAACGTCGGAACGAGCTTCGTCGGCACGAAGTCCACCGAAGCCACGCCGAGATAGTTGCGCGGATCCATGCTGGCATCGCCGAGGAGAAGTGCCGCACTCGGTGGATGTTTCCAACCGGCGGCGGCACGGAAGAAGGAACGGATCGCCTCCGGAGAGCGAATCCCGAAATTGAATTCGTCGTAAAGATCGTCGACGTCGACGACCGCGGTGCTGATTCCCTGGTTATCCCGCAACGCCTTCAATGTCGCGGCGGCGCCGAGGAAAGAACGGTGGCTGATGATGAAGAAGGACGCCGAATTCTTCGCGCTGGTGGTGGTGGCGCTCCACGACGATGGTGTATTCGCGGTCAGTTCTCCAGGCGTGAGCAAGCGCGAGCTGTCGATCGCCAGCACTGTGCGCATGCCGTCGGCGGGCGTCGAGAACGTCGCTGCGAAACCGCCCTGCGGATCGGCGGCGACAGTGGCCTGGAGCTCCGTTGGATGCCGCGGGTCCGTAATGTCAAAGGCGCGGACAGTTTTCACACTGAAGCCGCCGACCGTCACGGATCTGCCGCCCGGGAGACTCACATCGAGCGCACCGTTGTCGGCGCGGAGAAGGTGTTGATATGTGAGACGGGATTTCGCCATCCCGCTGATGTCGTCGTCGCCGTTCAGCGAGGTGAGCGTGACATCGTTCGAGCCCGAAACCAGCCATGACTGCGGAAGCTGGAAGGTGAAGGTCGGCTGCTCGGTCCTCTGCAGGACAACGGTGCTCAGGTCGTGCCCATTGATCGCGACGGCGATGCGGTGCTCCATAAGGGAACCGCCCTGAATGACGAGGTCGAGCGTGGCGTTGCCACTATACGCCGGGTCGAGGTTCCCGACCTTCAGCGGCTCGGTGGCCGTCCAGTTCCCGATCACCTCTCCGAAAAAGTTGTCGGCCTCGCCATTCGTCGTCAGCGCCGCAAAAAAGCCGCTTCGCTCAACCCGCTCGTAGACGTACGAAGCGCTGCCGGTAATCGGATCGCCACCCTTGATCTTCGATATCGCGACCCGCGGTTCATTGCCCTTCTTCGGGCGGAGCCAGTACGTGCGTGCTCCAGTGGAGACCGAATCGAGCGGGTACCCGTAAAACTCGATGGTGTCGTTCGCGTCGAGCGTGCCGTCGTCGCCGTCATCCACGACGATCGATTGTTCGGCCCCGAGCATGTAGAGGGAAATCGCGCGCGGATCGGCGCCCGGATCAAAACCGGCAGCCGTCATCGCCGCGCGCGTGAGGCGATACCACCCTTCCTGGCTGACGAAGATTTTCAGTCCGTTATCGGAAGCGAGATCGCGTTGCTGCGCGTACTGTGTCGCGGACGCCGGCTCCTGCACAGAGGCGCGAGCAGCACCGACGCCATCGGGGGATGCGAATACCTCGCCTCCAGAGCCCAGGCCCGAAAGCGGCGTCGTATTCGGTTCGCTGTCGATGACACCGCCCACCGGTGAGACCGGCCCATGCATCGTGTGCCGGCCGGCCGTATCGACGTCCTCCAGCCAATACTGCGCGAATATGCCCTCATCCAGGCTGTCGCCGAAGCGGTAGACGTGGCCCGCCTCTGCGTCTTGCTGCTTCGATTGAAACGCCGTTCCGGCGATTAGGTGCTTATTGATCTTCGTCCGCTGTCCGGAGACGTCGCGATAAATGTTGAAGCCAAGATTGTCGAGCTCGAAGCTCGTTTGCCATGAAATGAGGATTCGCCTGTTGTCCCGCGTCACCGTGACCTCGCGCAGACGAACGACGGTGGGCGGAACGGCAGGGATTAGTGAGGTGGCGATAATCGCCCACTTGTCCTGCACGCTGAGCGTCCACGACATCGTTGTCGATGTCGACGTGGCCCATAAGATGCTGCAGCCGAGATTCGTTTCTCCGCCACCGCCAGCACCGGCGTTCGAGTCGATGTTCCACTCAACGAGCTGCGGGCTGGCCGCTGTCATCGTGGTCGTGCCGGTGGAGCTGATTGCGGCATCGACGACCGCGTCCCGAGCGACGCTGGTCACTGTGACGATCGGATTCGTCCCTTTGCCGCCAGGCTGGCTTTGGGAATTAGCCACCGCCGTGGCGCGCCGCGGAGTGGTTTGATGGACATTGTTGAAGGAGATCGCCCCGGCACACATGTTGACGCCACCGCCCGCTGCCAGGGTGACGACCACGTTCGCCGTTCCCGAGGGCGGATTGATCATCTCGAACATCGCCACCAGGTCTTTCGAACCTGGCGTGAACTCTGACGCGAACACGGTGAGTGCCGTGCCTCCATAGGTAACAGAGTTGATCGCCCTTC
>DATLVW010000013.1:0-3357 GCA_035577085.1 Thermoanaerobaculia bacterium | reverse complement strand
ACGGCGCCGCTCGCGCGTCTGGGTAACTATCAGCGCAATCGCAGCGGCTCTGGCGCTCGCCTTCATCGGCGGCATGTGGTGGCACGCCCGGACGCGGCAAACGTCTCCCGTCGTCATTGCCAGGAGCACTCCGTCACCTGCGGCCGCAGCGCAGACGGCAAGCAACTCCTCTTCCGCTGTTTCGCGCGACCGGCTCCTGCTTGTCGTCGTCAGCGATCACCTCGACAGCTCCGAGCGGATGTTGCTCGAACTGTCGAACGCCGACGCCAAACATCCGCTCGACGTCACCTCGGAAAGCAGACGGGCCGGTGAGCTCGTCGCATCGAATCGAATCTACCGGCAAACGGCCGCACGGCGAGGCGAGACGCGTATCGCATCGTTGCTGTCGGACCTCGAGCCGGTGCTCCTCGAGCTGTCGCATGCCGGCTCGACTCTCTCGCCTGACGAGATCGCATCGCTCCAGAAGCGCATCGACTCGAAAGGCCTCCTCTTCAAAGTGCGCGTCGTCAGCGCACAGGTGAGCGGCCAGGAAGCCGTCACCAAAGCCCCGCCGAAAGGAATGGACTCCCTATGAAATCGAAACTGCTTCTCACATTTGCTGTCGCGCTGGTCGTGCTCACGCCGGCCCTGCGCGCCAACTGGAATCAAGATGCCACCGTAACAATCGTCGCTACGGACGATCGAGACGATGACCGCGCTGACCGCGATCGCGACCGCGCGCAACAGAAAGCGGACATGGAGGAAGATCTCTACGACTCCGCCACCGACGCGCTCGACGATCACAACTGGCGGAGCGCCGCCTCGAAGTTTCAGCGCGTCGCCGAGATGCACCTGGCGCACGCCGATGCCGCGCTCTACTGGCTCGCGTACGCCGAAGGGAAGATGGGCGCACGGTCGGAAGCGCTCGACACACTCCTCAAGCTCCAGAAGTCGTATCCGAAGTCGAAGTGGGTCGAGGACGGGAAGACGCTCGAAGTCGAGATCCGGCAGTCGGCCGGCCAGCAGATCGAGCCGGAGCACGTCGTCGACGAAGACGTGAAGCTGATGGCCATCAACGGCCTGATGAACTCCGACCCCGAGCGTGGCATCCCCATCCTCGAGGGCATCCTGAACGGTCATCAGCCGATCAAAATGAAAGAGCGCGCTCTCTTCGTGCTCAGTCAATCGGGTTCGCCGAAAGCATTCGAGATCGTCGTGCGCACGGCGAAATCGGGTCCGCCCGATCTTCGCGAGCGCGCCGTCCGCACTCTCGGCATCCTCGGCGGGGAGCGCAGCCGCAGCGTACTGACCGACATCTACACGTCGACGAGCGACATCGCTGTGAAGAAGTCGATCCTCAAGTCGTACATGATCGCCGGCGACCGCACGCGTCTGCTCGCTCTTGCCAAAGCCGAGACGAACACCGAGCTGCGCGCCGATGCCGTTCTGCAACTCGGCGTCATTGGCGCCCGGAACGAGCTGGCCGATCTGTACAGCACCGAGACGGCGGTGCCGGTCCGCAAAAAGATCCTGCAGGCGATGTTCATCGGCGGCAACTCCGAGAAGCTGGCGGAGATCGCGCGCAATGAGAAGGTTCTCGAGCTCAAAACCACCGCCATCCGCAACCTCGGCCTCCTCGGCGGCGGCCGCTCCGGCGACCTCCTTCTCTCGCTCTACAACTCCGACACCCGCCCCGAAGTACGCAACGCCGTCATCGAATCACTCTTCATCCAGAACAACGGGCACGCCCTGGTCAACCTCGCACGCAGCGAGAAGGACCCCGAGATGAAGCGCAGGATCATCGAGAAGCTGTCGGTGATGCGCTCGAAAGAGGCGACGGACTATCTGATGGAGTTTTTGAAGTAGTGCGCTGGGGGGGTGGGGTGTAGGGAGTGGGGTGTGTGAGAACGCGTGGGAAACTGGCAAATGACGCGTCTCATCCTTCGTGCATTTCCAGCCTGTATCTCTCCACACTCGTTCAGCGATTCCTTTGCGTCGCGTGAAGCGATGAGTTTCTCCTGAACGGGTGCGTTGTGAGCCGTCGGAGCCGTGGTTAGCGCGTTCGTACCTGAGTTTCACATCATCGACGCTTCGTTTTGATCCATCGACGGTGCGCTTTGATCCATCGACGGTTCTTTTCGGCCATCGATGGCTCGTTTTGATCCGTCGATGGCTCGTTTTCATCCATCGATGGCTCGTTTTGATCCATCGATGGTTCGTTTTCATCCATCGATGGCTCGTTTTCATCCATCGATGGCTCGTTTTGATCCATCGACGGCTCGTTTTGATCCATTGACGGCTCGTTCTCGGCCATCGACGGTTCTTTTCAGCCATCGACGGTTCTTTTCAGCCATCGACGGCTCTTTTCGGCCATCGATGGCTCTTTTCAGCCATCGGCGGCTCTTTTCAGCCATCGATGGTGTATTTTGAACCATCGGCGGTGCTTCTTGGTTGGTAGTAGTCTTGTTACAAGCACGACATCATTGCTTCAGCGCCAGCGAAGAATAGCTGTGATGGCGCCGACGATCCGCATCTTCTTATCCTCAGTGACCAGGTCCAATCCATCGTTGACGAGTGCGCGCTCCCCGCGTTTGGTCCACCAGTGGCCTATGAAGGAGCGGTCACCGATCAGGACGACGACTAGCTCACCCGTGGCCGCGTGGTCGGGTTTTCGGCGCTCCACGATCAGGAGATCTCCGCGCTGAACGAAGACTGCTGGGATGTCCTCTCGCGCGCGGAAGACGATGTCATCAACGTCGATCGCGCTTTCGGGAATGAGTACCCGTTCGCTCGCCGAGGTTTTATTGATTGCAGCACCTTGGGACAGATCTCCGGCAAGGGGCACGAACTTCGTCTTGTCGCTCGTTATTTTCGCCATCGCCTCAGCTCTCCTCGCGGTCTGGGAACTCGAATGCTTCGCGAAATGCAGGGTCGCTGCAGAGCCGCTGCACCCTGTCCATGTCCATGAAAAGGTCCAGCAGCCGCGCGACGTAGGACTCGACCGTGAGCGTCTCCCCTTCAGGGGAGTCCGCGCGCATCTCGACGACGATGTGCTCCAGCGCGATCACCAGGTATGCAGGGAGACGCCAATGAACGAGCGACATGCGGAGCAGCCTTGGAAACCCTTCGACCGTGCCCACGGCGGCATCGAGATCGGCGGGCGTCCATGTCCGCTGGACGATCTCGGCAACCTCCGGCCATGGGATCGCGTCACCGGCGGAAGCGCGCTCCGGATTCTCGATTTGTGTGAGCACCCACGCTGGATCGGAGCGCGCGATCATCGCGGCATCACGGAGGCTTACAGGCGCACGATCGCAAAAGAACTGGCGCACTCGCGCAAGGACGAGGTCGTCAAGAGACACGCTCACATTGAAGGAG
>DATLVW010000012.1:0-3952 GCA_035577085.1 Thermoanaerobaculia bacterium | reverse complement strand
GTGGCCGATCTTCCGAAGTACTCCGCGGCGAGAACAACCAGGGCCGCGCAGAGGACGAGTGCGAATTTCTCCGGGAACCGGCCGGCGCGCAGCACGTCGATCGACTCGACCAGCCATCGCACGATGGGATTGAACGAGCCGAGCGCGAAGAAGAACATGACCGCGGCGATGAGCGTGTAGCGCGAACGGCGGAAGAGCGCAGGAATCACGATCAAGCCAATCATCAGCGACGGGAAGAGATGTGGCGTGTCGATCGAGAGGAACGGACCGGCGATCAGCTCCAGCAATCTCCGGGGATCGAATGATGCGCTGAGCACGGTGTGCGCCGAGTAACGATGCGCGCGTTCCACCTCGGACGCAATTTCGAAGTATGCAATGAGTTGGGGGGCAGCAATGACGACAGCGATTCCGAGGGAAACGATGCTCACACGAAGACGCGAAGACGCGAAGATAGGGATTGTTTCCTTCGCGTCTTCGCGTCTTCGCGTGAAAAGGATCAGAACAGCAATTGCCGTTGCCGCAATCGTCACCGGCTCCCCTGCCAGCGCCAGCAACCCGAATGCGAGACCGAGCTTCATCGCGCTCCGGCGTTCGGCGCCGAGGAAGGCAAGAGGAACGAGTGCGATCGCGGTGACGAGGTTGTAGAACGAGAGCGCCGAGATCGTGACGCCGGACAGCACCCACAGCGTCGCTCCGAAGTTCGAGCGCGTGAGGCTCTTCATCGCCAGCCAGCCGAGGGCGAGGTGAAGGAGGAAGTGAAGATTGAACGCGAAGTGTGCAGGCAGCAGGAGATAGAGGAAGTTGTCGGGATAAAACGTGAGCGTGTTCGGGTTGCCGGCCAGCGGCTGCCCGCCACCATCGGCGAAGTTCCACCACGGAATCTCGCCGGCCCGAAACACGGCAGCGGAGAGCACCTTGATCGGATAGTGCGTCGCGAAGTTGTCGCGAAAAAAGAAGAAGCCGAACGAAGCGAGCAGCACGCCGAGAACAGCGAGCAAAAGGAGCAAAAGGAGCCGCGGGCGCACAGTCATCGGGCGCTGATTATCGAGTAAGATCGCCCGCCGACCCTCCTCGAAGGAGATGACGATGACCACGATCGAAGAACAGCGCGCCGCTACCGGCCACGATTTCCTGCAGCGGACGCTCAGCGATGTCGACCCGAAGATTGCTGCAGCGATCGCGCTGGAGACCGAGCGCCAGAACGACACGGTGGAGCTGATCGCCTCCGAAAACCACGTTTCGCGCGCCGTGCTCACGGCGATGGGCTCGGTCTTCACGAATAAGTACGCCGAGGGCTATCCGGGGAAGAGGTACTACGGCGGATGCGGTCCGACAGACATCGTCGAAACCATCGCCATCGACCGGGCCAAGCAGCTTTTCGGCGCCGAGCACGCCAACGTCCAGCCCCACTCCGGTTCCCAGGCGAACATGGCGGTCTACTTCACCGTCCTCAAACCGGGCGACACGATCATGGGGATGGACCTTTCGCACGGCGGTCATCTCACGCACGGACATCCGCTTTCGTACTCCGGCCGCGACTTCAACGTCGTCGCGTATCACGTGCGCCAGGAAGACGAGTTGATCGACTACGACGAGATGGAGCGTCTCGCGCTGGAGCACAAACCGCGGCTGGTCATCTGTGGCGCCTCGGCTTACTCACGCATCATCGATTTCAAGCGCATCCGCGAGATCTGCGACAAGAGTGGATCGCTGATGATGGCCGACATGGCGCACATTGCGGGCCTCGTCGCCGCCGGCCTGCACCCTTCCCCCGTTCCCTACGCCGACTTCGTCACGACGACGACGCACAAGACGCTGCGGGGCCCCCGCGCGGGACTCGTGCTCTGCAAAGCCGCCTACGCGAAGGATCTCGATCGCTCGCTCTTTCCGGGCATTCAGGGCGGCCCGCTCGTGCACATCATCGCGGCGAAAGCGGTGGCGTTCGAGGAAGCGCTGCAGCCGGAGTTCAAGGAGTATCAGGCGCAGATCATTCGCAACGCACGGGCGCTGGCGCAGGCCGTGGCCGGCACCGGATTCCGGATCGTCAGCGGCGGCACCGACAATCACCTTTTCATGGCCGACGTGTTCTCGAAGGGGATCACCGGCAAGGACGGCCAGAACTTTCTGGAGGCGGCGAACATCACGGTCAACAAGAACACGATTCCTTTCGACACCCAGAAGCCGATGGTCGCGTCCGGAATCCGCATCGGAACGCCGGCAGTAACCACGCGCGGTTTGCGCGAACCGGAAATGCAGCGCATCGCCGAACTGATCGCGCGCGTCCTCGATTCCAAGGGCGACGCGGGCGTGATCGTCGAGGTCAAGAAAGGTGTGAAGGAGCTGTGCGACCGGTTCCCGATCTACTAGGGAGTCGCTGATCGGGTGTCAGGAGTCGGAGATTCTGAGGCTCCGACTCCCGACACCCGACTCCCGCGAGCACTACGAACATTGAAAAAACGCTTCCCCTACTACCCGATCTACATCGACATCGAGGATCACGCGGTCTTGATCGTCGGCGGCGGAGTTGTCTGCGCGCGGAAGGCGGAGACGATGATGCGTTACGGCGGCCGCGTGACGATCGTCAGTCCGGAGATCACGGACGAGATTGCGGCGTGGGAGCGCGATGGCGCGCTGACCGTGCATCGCAAGCGGTACGAAGAGGCTGACCTCGACGGCGCGTCGATCGTCATCGCTTCCACCGACGATCCCTGCGTCAACGCGCGTGTCGCCCGCGACTGCCGGCGCCGCAAGGTGCCCGTTAACGTGGTCGACGTCACACACCTCTGCGAGTTCATCGTCCCGGCGATCATCGAAAAAGGATCGATCCAGATCGCCATCTCGACCGGTGGGAAATCACCGGCGCTCGCGCGGACGCTCAAGGAAGATCTGCAGCGGACGATCGGACCGGAGTACGCCGAGGTGAATGATTTGCTCGGCACGCTGCGGAAAGAAGCGAAGCGCATCCTTCCGACGGACACCGACCGCAAGCGGTTCTTCGACGGGATCATCGCCGCAGGCGTTCTCGAAATGCTACGCGAGGGACGAAAGTGCGATGCGTACCAGGCGATCGTCAGCGCTTGCGATGCCGAGGGAGTGCCGGTGAGCGAGGAATTGCAGGAGCGGCTGGCGTCGGCGATGTAGGCTGCACCAATGGATTCGGCAGCGGTCAATCGACAGTCTCGGAACGATGAGGTTGCACCCGCTCCGACCCCGGACCCCCGACCCCCGACTCCCGCCACAATCATCATCGCGCTCTATGCCCTGCTCGCGGCGATCATCATTCCTGTCTTTCCGCATTTCCCGTCGCCGAATGAACTGACCCGCTGGGTGGTGGTCGCGTCGGTCGTCGACGATCACTCGCTCGAGGTCTCGCGCGCAGCGCAGGTTCTTGGACCGCAGTTCGAAGATCTCGCCGTTATCGACGGACGGCAATACTCGAACAAGGCACCGGGTGCGGCGCTGGTGGCCTCGCCCGGCTACCTGCTTGCGCGGCCATTCGCCGGTCCGCCGTCGGCGAACAATCTGCGCCCGGTGCTGACCGCGATGCGTTGGTTCGGTGCGACGCTACCCCTTCTGTTCGCCGCCCTCGCTTTCGCGCATTACGCACGCACACGCGGCGGCGATCCGGCGCTTGCGATCGCGGCGATGCTTTTCGCCACGCCGCTTTTCGCGTACGGACTCCTTATTTTCTCGCACGCGCTTACCGCCGCGGCCCTCTTCGGCGCATGGCCTCTGCTCTACCTGCGCGATCGCGGAGGCGTCGTTGCCGGCGTGCTGATCGGCGTCGCTGTCGCGTCCGAGTATCCAATGCTCGTCCCCGCGCTGGTCCTGATCGGAGGACTGCTGGCGCAGCGCGCGTGGGGAAGGCTCGCGCGCGTCGTCGCGGGCGGCGCGCCGTTCGCGCTGATGCTGGCGATCTACCAGAAGCTCGCGTTCGGCAGCATCCTGGCAT
>DATLVW010000011.1:0-4999 GCA_035577085.1 Thermoanaerobaculia bacterium | reverse complement strand
TTGGACCACTCATTCGCCGCCTCTTCGAAGAAGCGGCCAAGGGCGAGATGAGCCTGCGCGATCTGGCATGCTTCGCGTTCGAGATCGGCGTGCACTCGCGTACTGGGAAGCGCGTGGGCAAGAGCCAGATCGTCAACGTGTTGACGAACACGATCTACTTCGGCGTGTTTGATTGGGGCGGCGTCACCTACGAAGGAAAGTATCCGCCCCTCATCAGCCGATCGCTCTTCGAGCGCGTGCAGCGCGTCCTCGGCAATCGGAATAGACCCAAGAAGAACAAGTTCATCTTCGCCTTCTCCGGTCTGCTCCGCTGTGCGCGCTGTGGCGGCATGCTCTCCGGCGATCGGAAACGGAAGAAGACAACGAAAGCCGAACACGTCTTCATCTACTACAGCTGCGGCGGACGGTTAGGCTGCCGCACGTTCTACCCCGAACGCGTCTTCGATAGCGAAGTGCTTTCGGTTCTCCAGTCGCTCCAGATCGACGAGGCCGTGTCATCGTGGATTCAGGCGGAACTCGCGTCGTGGTACGACGCCGCTATCGAGCGGGACGGGAACGATCAGCGCCAGCGCGAGCAGCGCATCGCGCACCTGCGTGCCCGGATGCGAAAAGCCTGGGAAGAGAAATCAGACGGTGCGATGGATGAGGCAACCTATCGCGCCTTCGTCGCTGACTGGCAGGCCGAGATCGATGCGTTGAGTATCGCCGTCGCGCTCGACCGCCCCGCCGTCGATCGCACGACCTTTCTGCGAGCGGGGGCTGCACCTCTCGAACTGCTCCAAGCTGCGCCAGCTCTGTACCTTAGCCAGCCCGCCGAAGAAAAGAACGCACTCTGCAAAATCCTCTTCTCGAACCTCACGGTTGGCGAAGTGAAAAACGGCCGAAGTCTCTCATCCACTTTGCATTCGCCGTTCGATGTGCTGGTCGGAAATGGCCCGCTTCCGCCCGAAAGTGAAGATTGGCTGTGGCGGGAGGACTCGAACCTCCGACCACCGGATTAACAATCCGGCGCTCTACCAACTGAGCTACACCACAGTATCTTGCTGCGAAGGGGCGGCATGGTGGCCGAGAGAGGCGATGCGTGTCAACCTACGAATATTGACGCCCTACGTTCGGTTCACTACACTCGCGAACTTTCCTCCGATGGGCGACGTAGCCAAGTGGTAAGGCAGAGGTCTGCAAAACCTCCATTCGCCGGTTCGATCCCGGCCGTCGCCTCCATTTCCTCGCCCACATCCCTTTCCTCACCCGCGTCTGTTCCCACCTCCACCTCCCTTCCGACTCCTGCCAATTTTCACTTCGGTTCGACCGTCGTCTCCCATGGCTGGTATCTGCTGGCGCCGTTTCGATGGGTGCGCGCGGAGCAGACGCTGCACCGGCCGCTGGTTCTGGGCGGCAAACCGGTCGATCTGGCGATCTCGTTCGCCGAGGGCGAGCTGCGGATCGACGGGGCGGCCGACGCGAAGAACATTGAGAAGAACAGCGCTGAGTTGCGCCGCAAGCTCGGGCGCATGTTTCAGCTAGGGATCGACACCAGCGAGTTCGTTGCGCTCTCCCGAGGGTCGCAATCGCACGCGTGGGTCTCGTCGTCAGGGTTCGGACGGCTGCTTTGCGGTGCGACGTTGTTCGAAGATGTCGTCAAGATCATCGCCACGACGAACACGATGTGGAAGCAGACGGTGAGAATGACGGAGCTGCTGGTCGGGAAGTGCGGCCGCCGCACGAAGTCGGGACGGGTCGCTTTTCCGGAGCCGGCGGACGTTGCGCGCTTTTCGTCCGAGGAGCTTCAGGAAGATTGCCGGCTGGGGTATCGGGCGAAGTCGATTCACACGCTCGCCAGCGGGATCATCAGCGGTGCAATCGATCTGGACGCGATGAGCGATCCGTCGCAATCGACCGAGGAGTTGTTCGCCAGTTATCGGGAGTTGCCGGGCATCGGTCCGTACGGCGCTGCGCACCTTCTGGCGATGGACGGCCGCCACGATTTCATCGCTGTCGATACGGAATTCCGAAGATTCGTTCGCGAGCGCTATCACGGCGGGCGCCCCGTTTCCGACCGCACGATGCTGCGGCGCTACGCGAAATGGGGCCGCTGGAAGTACCTGGCCTACTGGTCGGAATTGTGGGAGTCGGTGGCTGCTGGTTTGCAGCCGCCGGACGCAGAGGGCCAATAGCATACGCTCCCAGGCGCCGCTTCGGAATATTGACCTTCGCCGATGGCGTACTACACTTCCTTGCAGCCGGAACGGAACCTTGGACGACAAAATCAAGAAGCTTTTGCGCGAGCTCGGGAACGCGATCAACGAGTCGATCTCCAGCTCTGAAGACGTGAACGAGCATATCCAGCGCATTCGCGATGAGGGCTACAACCTCTACGTGGTGCTCGATGCCACGATTGGCCTCAACCGCATCGGCGAGGAAGAAGATGCACCGAAGCCCGTGCCGTCGGGCATGCAGGTCAAGAGCGACCGCGAGGTTCAATTCCGCATCGACGTGAACGATCTGGCCCTCCTCCGCGCCCTCGGCATCGATCCCACCCGCAAAGTACGAGGCGCACGGCGCGTAGAACCGCTCGCGGTCAGCAGTGACGAAGAGTGAGCGCGTGAACCTCTACGATCTGCCTTCGAAGCAGCTCGAAGAGGCACTCGGTGCGATCGTCTCCCCTCCCTTCCGCATCAAGCAGATCGTGGAGTGGATGCACGTTCACGGTGTCGATACGTTCGACGCTATGACGAACCTGCCGAAGGAATTGCGTGCCGCGCTCGCTGCGCGATTCACGATCGCCTTCCCGCAAGTGATCGAGCGGACCACTCCCGCGGCGGATGGCAGCCAGAAGTATCTCTTCCAGCTCGCCGACGGCAATCGCATTGAAGCGGTGTACATGCCGATGGGCGAACGCACCAGCGTGTGCCTCTCATCGCAGGCAGGCTGCGCGGTCGGCTGCACGTTCTGCGTGACCGGTTTCTTCGGTGCGGGCCGCAACCTGACGCCGTCGGAGATGATCGGACAGTTCTTCACGATCCAGCATGAACACGCGGTGCCGATGGAGATGATGAACGTCGTCTTCATGGGGATGGGCGAGCCGTTGCTGAACTTCGAACATCTCGTGACGACGCTCGACATGCTCTACCGCAACATCGCGCCAAAGCGGATCACGGTGTCGACGGCGGGCATCATTCCAGGCATCGACGATCTTGCGGACCTGCCGCGCCGGCCCAACCTCGCCGTCTCGATCAATGCGCCCGACCGCCGTCGCCGCGAAGAGATCATGCCGATCACGAAGAAGTATCCGCTCGATGATCTGATCGCTTCGCTGAAGCGCTACCCGAGCGAGAAGGGACGCGAGACCACCATCGAGTACGTTCTGCTGTCGGGCTACAACGATTCGCATCTCGATGCGGTGGCACTCGCGAAGCTCCTCCACGGACTCCGCGTGAAAGTGAACGCCATCCCGTTCAACGAGGATCCGAATCTCCCCGCCTGGATGAAGCGTCCCAAGGAAGGCTCGATCGATCGCTTCGCCGACACGCTCGTTCGCAACGGCGTCGCGGTTACCGTGCGCCGGTCGAAAGGGCGCGAGATCGCCGCGGCATGCGGGCAGTTGCGCGGGAAAGAAGTCGCCAAGAGCCGCCGCCTATAGGAGTGCGGGCGTCTCGCCCATAGGCGCTAACTTAGACCTCCGCAGAGGATGATGGCGGCGATGCGCTGATTCTTCCGCTTTCGTGGCGGGTTCGAGAAGTGTCGGCGTCTGGCCGCTTTGCGACGACGGGCCCGCTTGAAGGTGAGATGCGGTTTGATCGCGTCGATCAGAAGGTCAAGCAGGAAACGCGAGAGTCGCCAATGGCTCGGTGTCCGCGATTGGGTATCCCCAGGGGGAAAAAGACTCTCCGGAAATCAGATTCTCGATGACCAGTGCGACGAGCAGTTTGGCCATGACATACACCTTGAACAGCTCGCCATTACGCGCCGGCACTTCGCCGAGATGCAGTATCGATTTGAGGTTTTTGAACTTCATTTCGATCTGCCAACGCAGCCGGTACAACTCCAGCGCCTTGCTGGCCGTGTACTTGTCAGGCAAGTTGGTGAGCACGAAAAAGTAGCCTGCTGCTTCGAGAGTACGAGGATCGGTCACCGTACCGTGGCGACGACTCTCGGAGATGGCATGCTGGCGTGCCTTAGCAGCCACTGCTTCCGTCTTTCGAATGGCAACTAACCGACACAAGACACTGCTCTTGGATACGCGAAACTGCACCGGAAATGCGCCGGCAGTGGCCTCGGGCAGACTTCGCAGAGCCGCAAACAAATCAAACGGCTTGCCCTCATGGTCTTCCAGAGGGATAGACGACCACGGCAGCCGAACGACGAAGTGCGCTCCAGCTTCGCTCACACGAGCCAGCGCTTTGCGGTGGGCGTAGCCTCGGTCAGCCAACACGATCTCACCGGGCAAGAAGGTGAACCGGTCCAGGCTCTCGGCGCCGCGACCGTCGGTGATGTCGATCGAGTCCGTGCAATTGAGTCCAAGATCCAGCCCCAGATGGACACGAAGATCCGTGCCTCGATGACCAATGCGTGCAATCGCCGACGCATCGATCAGACGAACACGGGTACCCTCTGCAAAGACGTCTTGACGTTGCGTCAACATCTCTCCGAGCAGCCCACCGATCCATGGGCCAGCTCGTTTCAGACGCTGGAGGAGCGCCACATCGCTCAGCTCCGCCAGTCCGGCCTCGGACGCCAAAGTCACCGTCTCGCGCAGCGACCGTTCCGCCACGGCCCAGATCATGAGCATTTGCAACAGATCCGCAGGACTCTGGACCTCGCGCTTTCGGACGAACGCGCCTGTCCGATACGCCAGCTCGTTGATCTTCGCCTCACCGCCCAACAGCTTCACAAGGTACGGCCATTGATACTGAACCCACTCCCTCTCATCCACCCTTGGTTCCATCCATCAAAAGTAGCACTAAGCTAAGTTAGCGCCTATGGGCGTCTCGCCCGCGGC
>DATLVW010000010.1:0-8652 GCA_035577085.1 Thermoanaerobaculia bacterium | reverse complement strand
CGGTGGCGAATCTTGATGACCATATCGCCGAGGCGGTTGCCGCGGCTGGGATTTTGAAGCCGCAGGGCGAGGTGCTCGACTTCGGTAGCGGCGGGGGACTTCCGGCGATTCCGATGGCTATCGTTTCGCCCGCGACACGCTTTCATCTCGTCGAATCCGACAAGAAGAAGTGGGCTTTTCTGAAACACATCGTTCGCGCCTGCGAATTGAACGCTGTGGTTTACGGTGATAGATTGGCCCGCGCTGTGATGCAGTTTCCTTCCCACCTTCAGTTTTCCCTCGTGACATCGCGTGCGGTTGGAAATCCGGAGGAGTGGGTGCCATCGCTGGGGAAATGGATGGCTCCCGAGGGACGGGTGGCGCTTTTTCAAGGGTCGCCTGAGGTTCCAATCATACGAGGTTTCACGAAGACGGACGTTTTCACGCTTCCTCGTGGCACATCGAATTATCTGGTCACCCTTGCGTTCCACGTGGAACACCCAGCATGACGAAGATCCTCGCGATTGCGAACCAAAAGGGCGGTGTCGGCAAAACGACAACCGCGATCAACCTCGGCGCATCGGTCGCCGCGTGCGAGCGGCGCGTCCTTCTGGTCGACCTCGACCCGCAGGCAAACGCGACATCCGGGATCGGAATCCTCGATCCCGAGCGCTCCATGTACGACGTTCTCATCGAGAAGATGCCGTTGGCGGACATCATCCTTCCGACGGAGATCCCGACGCTGTTTGTGGCGCCGGGGTCGGTCGATCTCGTCGCCGCGGAAGTCGAGCTGCGGGAGGCCATCGGCCGCGAGTACTACCTCAAGCGCGTGCTCGATCCCGTCGCGCGCGATTACGACTACGTCTTCATCGACCTCCCGCCCTCCCTCGGTTTGCTCACCGTCAATGGACTTACCGCCGCCCATTCAGTCCTCGTTCCGCTCCAGACGGAGTACTTTGCGCTCGAGGGGGTCTCCCAACTGCTCGCTACGATCGAGCGCGTGCAGGGAGCGGTCAACCCAGGTCTCGAGATCGAAGGCATCGTTCTCACCATGTACGACGACCGGATGAATCTGACGCGCCAGGTCGCGGAAGAGGTGCGCACGCACTTCGGCGAAAAGGTCTACCGCACGGTCATTCCGCGGAACATTCGCCTCAGCGAAGCGCCATCGTTCGGCAAACCGATTATTCTTTACGATATCCGTTCGCGCGGCAGCGAGGCGTACGTCAGCCTGGCTCGCGAGTTCATTCAGCGTGCGGAGAACGTAATCTGATGAACCAGAGGAAAGTTCTTGGACGCGGTCTCGGCGCGCTGATTCCTCAGCGGCAGGAGCAACCGCCTGCGCCTGTCGAGGCTCATGCTACCCAGGGCTTGGCCGAGATTCCGATCTCGCAGATTCAACCGAATCCTTACCAACCGCGCAAGACGTTCAACGAGGCCTCGATCGAAGAGCTGGCGCGCAGTGTCCGCGAGCACGGCATCGTGCAGCCGCTGGTCGTCACGCGCGCGGGTGACAAATACAAACTCATCGCTGGCGAGCGCCGTTTCCGCGCTGCGCAGAAGGCCGGCCTGACGACTGTTCCCGCGCTCATCAAAGAGATGATGCAGGAGGGCGATGCACTTGAAATCGCTCTCATCGAAAACATCCAGCGCGAGGATCTCAACCCGATCGAAGAGGCGCTTGCCTACTCTCAGCTTCACGACGAGTTCCAGTTGACGCAGGAGGAGATCTCGAAGCGCGTCGGAAAGGAACGCTCGACCGTCGCCAACTTTCTGCGGCTTCTCAAGCTGCCCGACCCAGTGAAGAAACTCCTCGCATCCGGTCAGCTTTCGATGGGCCACGCGCGGGCGTTGCTGGCGATCGAGTCGGCGCGAAAACAGGAGCAACTCGCCGACCGCGTGGTCCGCAAAAACCTCAACGTCCGGCAGACGGAGATGCTTGCGTCGGAGAGCTCTCCCAAAGCGGTAGAAAAGAAAGAGAAGGAAAAGGATGTCTTCACGCGCGACGCGGAAGACAAGCTTCAAAGGACTTTGCGTACAAAAGTCGAAATCGATCGCAGGCGCCGCGGTGGCGTCATCCACATTCGTTATGGCAGCGAAGACGAGTTGATCCGAGTCGTCGATGAGCTCATGGGTAGGCGCCGTTAGCGGTACGCTCGTCGTTGTGGTGGCCGCGGTGCTGGTTGCCGCGTTGGGATTCGTGCTGATTCTGCGCGGAATCCGAACGCCGGGAGTGAAGAAGGGCATGGGGAACGATATGAAAAACAAGAGTGGTGAACTGAATGGCTTTCTCGACCGCGGCTCGTCGTTTCATGGGGAGCTGGAGTTCGAAGACACGATGCGTATCGACGGCCGCTTCAACGGAAAGATCATGTCGAAGAACGAGCTGATCGTCGGCGAGAGCGCGCACATCGAAGGCGACGTCCACGTCGGCCGCATCGCCATCAGCGGAACGATCGTCGGAAAGATCGTGGCCGCCCAGAGCGTGCAGATCCACCGCAACGGCAAGGTCTACAGCGACATCGATACACCAGCCCTGATCATCGAAGAGGGCGCCATCTTCCAGGGCAATTGCGTGATGGGTGACAAGAAGCCCGCGACGGTGACGAATATCGCGTCCAAAGCGTGATTATTGCGCTTCGCGCGTTGTCGGTTGTCAGTTGATTGCGGCTTCGCCGCGTTGTCAAAACCGTCTTCACAACGCGCGAAGCGCAACCAACCGACAACCGACAACGCGCGAAGCGCAAGACCTCACCATCCGCGCATGCGCGCAATCAGCACGATCGCCTCGGGGATCGTGTATTCGTCCTCGGCGCCGAGGGCGTCCTCCCACTGCAGGTCCCAGGCGGCTTTCTCGCGCTGGGGTTGCGAGGCATCGCGGAAATTCAGCTCGCAGATGTCGCCGATGTAGCGATCGCCGTCGCGAAGAGGAAGACCGAAGGTGCGGCAGACCAGCGGCCGGTGCTCGTACATCAAACACTCGCCGCGCTCGTTCAGGTTCGGACACGGCGTCGACGCGGTCCGTTCGAAGAAAGCCGCTTTCTCGGCCGGCGTGCAATCGCGAAGATCAGGATGCGCGGATGACGAAACGATCTCCCGCGCCCGGCGGATGATCATCGCCCGGCGTTTGTGGTGGAGCTTCTCCAGCCCTTCCGCGAGAATCGGGACATCGCCTGAGCCGATCTCGAAGATGCCGTAGCAACAGAGCGAACATCCGCGTCCGCATTGCAGGCTTTGCGGTTGCGCCGCGGCGACGCCGCGAAAGAAATCATCCGCGCGCTCGAGCACGCTGATATAGGTTTCCGTTGACGTTTTATCCGGCACACCGCGCACAACCGGCGAGGTGACAACGTTCTTTCCCTTGTGGTATACAACCGCCGCCTCGGGGTTCGGCGCGGTTCTCACGCGCCGGTTTTTCCGGCTCCAAAACAGTCTATGCAAATCAATCTGACGCCCGATTACTCTCTGCTCGCGATCATGGTGATTTTCATCCTGAACTATCTGATCGTCAGCAGGTTCTTCCTACGGCCCATCAATCAGGTGATTGAGGCGCGCGAGGAGGAAGTGCGCTCTGCGAACGACCTCTACGAGCAGTCGATGGCTCGCTTCAGCGAAGCAACCTCGCTGATGGAGAATCAGCTTCACGCCGCACGGCACGCCGCTGCCGACGTGCGCGACCACTTCCGCCGCGACGCTGCCGCGTATCGCACCTCCATCGTCGACAAAACGCACAACGAAGCAAACGCGATCGTCAACGAAGCCGACGAACGGCTCAAACAGGATGTCGTCGAAGCGCGCGCGAAGATCGTTCGCGAATCCGAAGCGTTGGCGCAACTGGCAGCGGAACGGATTCTGGGGAGAGCGGTTTGATGCGGCGTCTGATCCTGATCATTACGCTGCTACTCGTTCCGGCAGTCCTATTCGCGCAGAAGCATGGCAACGACGCCGGCAATGTCGCGCAAGGTGCCGAGAAGGTTTCTCACGAGGAGGCGCATCCGAACGAAGCGCACGGAGGCGAGCTGGGACCGCCGAAGACGTATTTCGGGATTCCTGGCTGGATCCTGAAGCTCGTCAACATGCTCCTCTTCTTCGGCGTTCTCGGGTGGCTGATCGGCGGCCCGGTCAAGAACGCGCTCGCCGCGCGCCGCGTCCAGATTCAGACGGATGCGGAAGAGGCCCGCGCGCGTCGCGCCAAGGCCGATCAACTCGCCGGCGACATTCAGGCCAGGCTGACGCAAATCGAGGCCGACGTCCGCGGCATTCAGGAGCGCGCGCAGGTTGAAGGCGAGCGGCAGAAACGCGAGCTCATCGCCGCGGCCGAAGCCGAAGCGCAGAAGATCCTCCAGTCGGCCCGCAACGAAGTGGAGAGCCGGCTCAAACATGCACGTCACGAACTAACCGAGTTCGCCGGCGAGCTGGCCACGCAGCGCGCCGAGCAGATCCTCCGTGAAAAGGTAACCGACCACGATCGCGAGCGGCTCTTCGAAGAGAGTGTCCGGGAAGTGGAAGGGGCACGTACATGATCCGACGATTCGCCAGACCATACGCACGCGCCATCATGGACACCGTTCAGTCGCCGGAAAAGGCGGCCGCGCTTCGCGACGAAATGACGTCCTTTGAGAAGGTTCGCCAATCATCGCGCGATCTGCAGCAGATGTACGCCAATCCTGGGATCGACTTCGATTCGAAGCACAAAGTGACGGCTGCGATCGCCGGACATCTCGGCCTGTCCGAGCTGGCCGTGCGGCTGCTCGACGTCCTCATTCAGAACCGCCGGATCAACGACCTCGCCGCGATCGTGGCCGGACTGGCGGCGATGATCCGCGATGCAACAGGAACCGTGGCCGCCGAGGTTCGCTCTGCCAGCGAGCTTTCGGCGAAGGAACAAAGCGAGCTGCGCGCGATGCTTGAGCGCAAGGTCGGTGCAAACGTCGATATCGATGTCACAGTCGATCCGGATCTCATCGGAGGCTTCGTGGCAAAGATCGGGAGCGAGGTTTACGACGCTTCCGTATCAGGGAAGATCGAGAAATTCCGCGCATCATTAGCATGATGCCATTAGCGTGATGCTTTTAGCGCGAAGCATTTTCGGGAGACTTTATGGCTGTTGATTTGAAAGCAGAAGAAATCACAGAGATTATTCGGCAGCAATTAAGCGGAATCGGCCGCGGCGTCGATGTCTCTGAAGTCGGCACGGTCGTCTCCGTCGGCGACGGCATCGCGCGCGTGTACGGCCTCGACCGCGTCATGGCCGGTGAGCTGGTTCAGTTCCCTCACGACATCGCCGGACTGGCCCTCAACCTCGAGGAAGACAACGTCGGCGTCGTCCTCCTCGGCGAAGCCTCAGCGATCAAAGAAGGCGACGTGGTCAAGCGCACGGGAAAGATCATGTCCGTTCCGGTCGGCCCGGCTCTCGTCGGCCGCGTGGTCAATCCCCTCGGCGTTCCCATCGATGGCAAGGGTCCGATCAACACCACTGAGTTCTATCCGATCGAGCGCCTGGCGCCGGGCGTCGTCGACCGCAAGCCGGTTAAAGAGCCGCTCCAGACCGGACTTAAGGCCGTCGACGCCATGATCCCCATCGGCCGCGGCCAGCGCGAGCTCATCATCGGCGACCGCCAAACCGGAAAGACGGCCGTCGCCGTCGACACGATCATCAATCAGAAAGGCAAAGACGTCATCTGCGTCTACGTCGCCATCGGTCAGAAGAAATCGACCGTCGCACAGGTCGTTCGCACGCTCGAGGAGAACGGGGCGATGGACTTCACCATCGTCGTGAACGCCTCCGCCTCCGATCCCGCGCCGATGCAATACCTGGCGCCGTACGGCGGCTGCGCGATGGCCGAGTACTTCCTCTACAACGGTCAGCATGCGCTGATCATCTACGACGATCTCTCCAAGCACGCCGCGGCCTACCGCGAGATCTCGCTGCTGCTTCGCCGTCCGCCCGGCCGCGAAGCGTATCCCGGCGACGTTTTCTATCTTCACTCGCGGCTTCTGGAGCGCGCATCGAAGATGGCCGATGAGAAGGGCGGCGGATCACTGACCGCACTGCCGATCATCGAGACCCAGGCCGGCGACGTTTCCGCCTACATTCCGACCAACGTCATCTCGATTACCGACGGACAGATCTTCCTGGAGACGGACCTCTTCCACTCCGGCGTCCGTCCGGCCATCAACGTCGGTATCTCGGTCTCGCGCGTCGGTGGATCAGCGCAGGTGCGCTCCATGCGCTCCGTCTCCGGCACGCTGCGTCTCGACCTCGCGCAGTATCGCGAGCTGGCCGCTTTCGCGCAGTTCGGCTCCGATCTCGATAAAGCGACGCAGTCGCAGCTCAATCGCGGGCGCCGCCTGGTCGAGATCCTCAAACAGGGGCAGTACCAGCCGATGCGTGTCGCTCTCCAGACCGCCTCGGTTTACGCCGGCGTCAAAGGGTTTCTCGACAATCTTGCGGTCGAGTCGGTGCGTCAGTTCGAGACGGCGCTGCATCAGTACCTGAGTGACGAGAAGGGCGACGTGCTCGATCGTCTCGAGACCGCGACGAAGTTCGATGCCGACCTCGAAGGCGCCCTCCGCACCGCCATTCAGGAATTCAAGGCGCAATACGTCAAAGACAACGCCAACGCCCTGGCGGCGTAATCACTCATGCCAAGCACGATCGATATCCGGCGCCGGATCCGCAGCGTCAAGAACTCGCAGCAGATCACCAAGGCCATGAAGATGGTGGCCGCGGCCAAACTACGCCGTGCGCAGGAGCGGATGTTTGCTGCCCGCCCGTACGCCGCAGGACTCCGCAAGGTCCTCTCCTCGGTGTCCACGCGGGTCGACATCAGCGCGCATCCGCTGCTGCAGTCGCGTGAGCCGGAGCGTAACGTCGTCGTGGTTGTCGTTACGGCAGATCGAGGGCTCTGTGGAGCGTTCAACGCCAACGTCATCCGCGCTGCGCAGAACTTCATCCGCGAACAGTCCTTCGAATCCGTCTCGGTCCTGACCATCGGCCGCAAGGGCGGCGACTTCTTCAAGCGGCGTCCCATCCCGGTTCGGCAAAACGTCATGGTTGCGCAGGCGCTGTCTCTTGGCGTGGCCCACGAGATCGCAGACAGCCTGATCAAAGACTTCATCGAAGAGAAGATCGACGGCGTCTACGTCGTTTACAACGAGTTCAAGTCGATCATCGCGCAGCATGTTCGCGCAGAACGCCTTCTGCCGATTGCACGCGACTTCGAAGAGGGCCCGGAGCAAGGTGGTGTCGACTACCTCTACGAGCCAGGGCCGGAGCAGATCCTTTCGGACCTCCTGCCGAAGCACATCGAGTTTCAGCTTTATCGGGTTCTCCTGGAGTCGGCTGCCGCCGAACAGGGAGCGCGCATGACCGCGATGGAAGCGGCCACGAAGAACGCGTCGGACATGATCGAGCACCTGACGCTCACCTACAACCGCATCCGTCAGGCGGCCATCACCAAAGAGATCATCGAGATTGTCTCGGGCGCTGCCGCAGCGCAATAGACAACGGAGAAGACATGGCAAACGAAGAAACCAAAACCCAGCGCGTCGGAAAAGTGATTCAGGTCATCGGGCCTGCGCTCGACATCGAGTTCGAGGAAGGTCACCTTCCGGCGATCTACAACGCCATTCGCATCGTCGACAACGGCGAGCTGGGCAAAGTCCCCATCGACGTCATCGCCGAAGTAGCCAATCACATCGGTGAGAACCAGGTTCGCTGCATCGCCATGAAGCCGACCGACGGAATGGTCCGCGGCATGAAGGCGATCGACACGGGCGGCCCGATCATGGTTCCCGTCGGACGCGAGACTCTCGGGCGCATTCTCAACGTCCTCGGCGAGCCGGTCGACAACAAAGGTCCGGTCAACGCCGAGACGACGCTCTCGATCCATCGTCAGCCCCCGCGGTTCGACGAGCAATCGACAAACATCGAGATGTTCGAGACCGGCATCAAGGTCATCGATCTCCTTGAGCCGTACACCAAGGGCGGTAAGACGGGTCTTTTCGGTGGCGCCGGCGTCGGCAAGACCGTTCTCATCATGGAGCTCATCAACAACGTGGCCAAAGAGCACGGCGGCTTCTCCGTTTTCGCCGGCGTCGGCGAACGCACGCGCGAAGGCAACGATCTCTGGCTCGAGTTCGCAGAGACCGGCGTCATCGTGCCGGGCGATCCGTCGAAGTCGAAAGCGGCGCTGATCTACGGACAGATGACCGAGCCGCCGGGAGCGCGCCTCCGCGTCGGTCTCACCGGCCTGACGGTCGCCGAGCACTTCCGCGATGCCGAAGGACAGGACGTTCTCCTGTTCATCGACAACATCTTCCGCTTCACGCAGGCAGGATCAGAAGTCTCGGCCCTCCTCGGCCGCATGCCCAGCGCCGTCGGTTACCAGCCGAACCTGGCGACGGAAATGGGCGAGTTGCAGGAGCGCATCACATCCACCAAGCGCGGGTCGATCACTTCCGTGCAGGCCATCTACGTTCCCGCGGACGATCTCACCGATCCTGCACCGGCAACGGCCTTCGCCCACCTCGACGCGACTTCGGTTCTCTCGCGTCAGATCGCCGAGCTTGGCATTTACCCGGCCGTCGATCCGCTTGCCTCGACTTCAAAGATCCTCGACCCCCGCATCCTCGGCGACGAGCACTACAACACCGCCCGCGCCGTCCAGG
>DATLVW010000009.1:0-3696 GCA_035577085.1 Thermoanaerobaculia bacterium | reverse complement strand
GCTCCGACTCCCGACCCCCGAAAACCGACGCACGCAGCTCCGACCCCGACTCCCCAAAACCGACTCCCGCAAAACTCACTTCTTCCTCTTCACCAACTGCTTCACCTCATCGTTGCCGATCGGGCTTTGGGCGGAAATGATGATCGCCGCGGTGCCTTCGGCGAACGCGGGGATGTCGCAGCGCACGATGGCTGTGCCGTCGGCGGTAGTCTTCCCGCGGAAGATGACTCGCGGCGGCTCCACCGTCGAAATCACTTTGACCTCGATTGAGGCGGCAGCGATCGGGCTCTGCGAAAGGCTCTTCTTCGCTGCTACGCGCAACTCCACCGGCGTCCCGGCGAAGAACTCCGTGCTGTTCAGCAGCGAGAGCTCGAGGTGCTCGCTCTCGGCCTCGGAGGCCAGATAGTCGATGATCACCTGATCGAGCGTCTTCTCTTCGTCGATCGCGATCGGAGCCGGCTCGGCGACGCCCGGGACTGGCTGGGCCAAGGTGGGCCGCGGCGTCGACTTCGTGATGTCGGCCGGCGCATCGAATCGTCCCCGCTTGATCGCGGCGATCATCGTCCGGTGCTGCTGCTCCATCAGGCTGCCGATCCACTTCTCGTCGACGCCCGTTGTGGCCTGCTCTGCGTATGAGGTCTTCTTCGAGGCGAGAATCTCCCCACCGACGTAGACAAGCGACTCGATGTACGGATTCTGGAGTCCCTTATCCTCGGTCTGGATGTGGTAGACCTTCTCGTTGTGCTTAATGTCCGTGTTGAAGCCGGTGATCACGGGCACGCTCCGACGCGAAACAGTGTTCTGTCTCGAAGTCTCGGAGTTTAGCAGATGCTTTGCTGCCCGGTTTCGGGCAAGTCCGATAAGCACACCAGTCGCAAGCGGCTCACGTCTCTTGCTGCAGCGCGCGCACTTTCTGCCGAAGCGCGTCGCTGACCGGTACTTTGGTTTGCGCCTTCCAGTCGAACAGCACGACGACGACCATTCCTGTCGCGGCAACCTGGCCCGTGGAACGCTTGCGGATCTCGTAGAGAGTATCGAACGACGTGTTGCGGATCGCGCCGATCCGGACGCAGATATCGATCGGCTCCATCCCGATCTGGAGTTTGAAGTCGATCTCGGCGCGGGCGACGATGAATCCGATGTCGGAGGGCACGCCGGCCGCACCCGTCAGCGCAAACCAGAGTTGCGCGCGCGCCCACTCGAAGTACGTGAGGTAGATGGCGTTGTTGACGTGGCCGAAGGCGTCGATGTCGCGAAAGATCACCTGCCAGGGGACGACGAACCAGCCGTTTTCGAAGCGAGGCGACTCAGGCACGGCTCATTGTACCGTCGCGGTCGATGCAGGCGCGGTCGCTGCCGCGCGCGAGCAGGACTGCAGGTACTTCCCGGGCAGCGGATGATCGAGATACGGCCCGATGATCTGCGACGCGGCCACGAGCCGGCTCAAATCGACGCCGGTATCGATGCCCATCTTTTCCAGCATGTAGACGAGATCCTCGGTGGCCAGGTTGCCGCTAGCACCCGGCGCGTAGGGGCATCCGCCCAATCCCCCCGACGATGCATCGAACGTCGGAATGCCCATCTCCAGCGCAGCGAGCGAATTCGCGAGCGCCGTTCCGCGCGTGTCGTGAAAGTGCATGGCCAGCTTGGAGGCAGGAATCACCTGCAGGAGGATTCCGACGACGCCCTGGACCTGCACCGGCGTTCCGACGCCGATCGTGTCGCCGACCGAGACCTCGTAGCAGCCGAGGTCGAGAAGGCGGGCGGAGACTTCGAGGACTTTCTCCGGCGCGACGTCGCCTTCGTACGGACAGCCGAACGCCGTCGAGACGTAGCCACGCACGCGCATCCCCTCAGCGCGCGCACGCGCAGCCACCGGCGCGTAGTTGATGAACGATTCGTCGATCGTCATGTTGATGTTGCGCTGATTGAATGTCTCCGACGCCGCGGTGAAGATGGCGATCGATTTCACGCCTGCCTCGATCGCACGATCGAGCCCGCGCATGTTCGGCACCAGCACCGGATAGTCGACGCCCGGGTCCTTCGGGATGTTGCGATAGACCTCGGCCGTGTCTGCCATCTGCGGCACCCACTTCGGGCTGACGAAGGCGCCTGCTTCGATCGTCGTCAGACCGGCATCGGCGAGCGCCGTGATGTAGTCGATCTTCGCATCGGTAGGGATGGTGACCTTCTCGTTCTGCAGGCCGTCGCGCGGCCCCACCTCGACGATATGGACGTGATCGATGGTGATTTTCATGTCAGCGTCACGAGGTCTAAACCGGACTGCACCATCTCCCCTTCCTTACAGTGAATCGCGGTGACGATGCCGTCGCGCGGCGCAGTGATCTGATGCTCCATCTTCATCGCCTCGAGGATCAGGAGAGGAACTCCTTTCGTCACATCATCGCCGACCGCGACAAGAATCTTCAGCACGACACCGGGCATCGGCGCACTCAGCGAATGATCAGCGTGGCGTGCGCGCGTCCGAGCGCCTTTCACAGTCACATCAGCGATCCATATCTCCCCGTCGTACGCAAAACTGACCTCGGTGCCATCGATGATGAACGGGACGAGGTGCGTGCGGCCATCAACGCGTAGCTCAGCTTCGTTGCCGTGCACGGCGACGAGCTCGATCGCATGTTCGGCCACGCGAAAACGGCTTCCTTCGCGCTCCAACTCCAGCTCGCACGATTCCCCGTCGATGGTGATGACTTTATCGGTCACGGTGGGAGTCTATCGCGCGTAGACGCGAAGCCGCGAAGGAGGTCCTTTTCCTTTTCGCGTCTTCGCGGCTTCGCGTGATCTACCGCGAAAACCGTGACCCAGGCGCATCGAGAGACACCCCGCGCGCGCAAAGCGGACATCCCGCCTCGTCGTACGTCTCCAGGTTCAGTTCCATCAGCGCCTCATACGGCGCATCGAACGGATTCGGCGTCCCGCTCCGATTGAGGATCGACGCAAATCCCACCACCCGCCCGCCAAGCGCTTCGACTACCGCAGCTGTCTCCCGCGTCGACTTCCCAGTGGTGACCACATCCTCGACGATGACCACCGGCTCGTCAGGCGCGATAACGAATCCTCGCCGCAGGGTCATCGCTCCATCCTTGCGCTCCGTGAAGATCGACGGCAATCCCAGCGCCTCGGCAACGGCATATCCGATGATCACGCCGCCAAGTGCAGGCGCGACGATCTTCGCCGGCTTCATCGCAGCGACCCTCGCCGCAAGCGCCTCGCCGATCGCCCGTGCGTTGCGCGGATGTTCCAGCAGAAGCGCGCACTGAACGTAGCCCGGGCTGTGAAGTCCGGACGAGAGACGGAAGTGTCCGCTGAGCAGCGCGCCCGTTTCGCGGAGAAGTGCCGGCAGGTCGAGTGGCATGGCGGGCGAGAATAGAATGGCGTGAGGAGCAAGCGCAAATGGGTGAACTGACAGAGAAGATTCGCACCGAGCTCACCGCGGCCATGAAGGCGCGCGATGCCGAGCGGCTCTCGACGCTGCGGATGCTGCAGTCGTCGTTCAAGTATCAGCAGATCGAGTTGGGCCACGAGCTGAGCGACGAAGAAGCGATGACCGTGATCCGCAAAGCGGTCAAGCAGCGCCTCGATTCGATCGAGCAGTACACGAAAGGCAACCGCCCCGAGCTCGCCGACAAAGAGCGGCGCGAAATGGAGCTGCTCAAGACCTGGCTTCCTCCCGAG
>DATLVW010000008.1:0-6234 GCA_035577085.1 Thermoanaerobaculia bacterium | reverse complement strand
CTCGAAGCCGCAGTCGTCGAGGCGAAGGGTGGCAAAGGCAACAATCACGGCGCCGCACTCGCGTACGCGGAGCTCATTTCGCCGGCCGGCGAGCCGTTCGTTCCGGTCTCGGTTTACGTCCCCGCATCCGCCGGTGTTGCTGCAGACGGTGCCGACACGATCTTCGGCGCGGTCGAAGATGCGTCGGGCAAGCGCGTGACGATGTTCGAAGAGCCGGCGAAGCTCACGGCCTCGCGCACTGACTTCTTCGTCGACAAGACGCTGACGCTCGAGCCGGGAAAGTACACGGCCGTCGTCGGCCTCGCCAAAGCGGGGCAACCCGTTCTGGTGACGACCGGTCCGATCGAAGTGACCGGTCCGTCGAAGGAAGCGGTCGGCACGTCGCGCCTCATCCTCTCGGACAACGTCTACGAGCTCGGTACCGCCGAGCCTCCGAAATCGCCCTTCGCATTTGGCAAGCTGAAGATCGTGCCGAAGGGCAATCTGGTTTTCAAGAGCAGCGATGAACTGAACTACTTCGTCGAGGTCAACAACCCCGGCATCGATACCGCCACGAACATGCCGAAGCTGCAGTACAAGCTCGATCTAACCGGCGGTCCGGACAAGAAAACCATCAGCGCCCCGCTGCAGGAAGCCGCGGCGCTGCCGCTCACCGGCACGCCCGGTCCGGGCCACTACGCCATCCTCAGCGCGATTCCTCTCGCCGAGGTGAAGCCGGCGCTCAAGCCGGGCGACTACACCCTGAAGATGAAGATCGTCGACATGGTGTCGAAGCAGTCGTACACGGTGGAGCAGAGTTTCAAGGTTTCAGGATAGGAATTGGGGGGTGGGGTGTGGGGAGTTGGGTGTGGGAGATAAATCTTGATTTCTCTCCCACTCCCTACATCCCACCCCCCACTCCCTTACAATCACACCATGCCCTTTGCCACGATCGATGAAGCCGCTGAGCTGTACCGCCGCGGCGAGGTCGTGATCATCGTCGATGACGAAGATCGCGAGAATGAAGGCGACCTCTGCATCGCCGCAGAGAAGATCACGCCGGAAGCGATCAACTTCATGGCTCGCTTCGGACGGGGTTTGATCTGTCTGGCGCTCACCGAAGAGCGCTGCGCGGAGCTCGACCTGCCGCTCATGGTCGAGCACAACACGTCCAACTACGGAACCGCGTTCACCGTCTCGATCGAGGCGCGCGGCCGCGTGACGACCGGCATCTCCGCACGTGACCGTGCCGAGACCGTGCGCGTGGCTATCGATCCGCGTACCCGACCTGCCGATCTGCTGCGCCCCGGCCACATCTTTCCGCTGCGCGCGAAGAAGGGTGGGGTCCTCAAGCGCGCCGGCCAGACGGAGGCATCCGTCGATCTCGCCACCATCGCCGAAATGATGCCCGCTTCAGTGATCTGCGAGATCATGAACGAAGACGGCACGATGGCGCGCATGCCCGACCTCCAGGCATTCGCCATCAAGCACGGTCTGAAGATCATCTCGGTCGCCGACATCATCAAGTATCGGATGCAGACCGAGAAACATGTGCATTCGCTGGCGTCGCCGCGCATGCCGACGCCCTACGGCGATTTTCGTGTGCATCTGTACAAAAGCGACATCACCGGCGAAGAGCATGTCGCCCTGGTGATGGGTGAGATGGGCGAGCAGGACGAGGTCCTTGTCCGCGTTCACTCCTCCTGCCTGACCGGGGACGTCTTCCACTCCGCGCGCTGCGATTGCGGCGACCAGCTCGATCGAGCCTTCGAACTGATCGCCAAGGAAGAGAAGGGCGTCATCCTCTATCTATTGCAGGAGGGGCGCGGGATCGGATTGCTGAATAAGTTGAAGGCCTACGAGCTGCAGGAGCAGGGTCACGACACGGTTCAGGCCAACGAGAAGCTCGGCTTCCCCCCCGACATCCGTGACTACGGTACCGGTTCGCAGATCCTTCGCGACCTCGGCGTCCGCAAGATCCGCCTGATGACGAACAATCCGGCAAAGTACGTTGCGATCGAAGGCTTCGGACTGGAGATCGTCGAGCGCGTACCTCTGGAGATCGCGCCGTCGAACGACACGCGCAAATACCTCGAGGCGAAGAAAGCAAAGCTCGGGCACATGCTGGAACTGGTTTGATTGCCTGCGGCGTTGTCGGTTGTCGGTTAGTTGCCTACGGCGTTGTCGGGTATCCAACAGCTTCAAGTTGGCGGCATCACTGATAACTGAGAACGCCGAAGGCAATTCAACCGCAACCAAAACATCGACAATCAGGAAGCTAGGGAGCACGCTTGGGCACACACACAGGCCCCATTCTCGAGGGCCGCGGCGACACCGATTACGAGCGCTACGTTCGGGTACCCGAGCTGCTCGAGCTGCAGAAACCGGCCGAGCTTCTCGCGCATCCGGACGAGCGGCTTTTCCAGATCACACACCAGGCGGCGGAGCTCTGGCTGCACCACGTCGACTATGAGATCACCCGTGCCGCCGAGCTGCTCGGCGCCGGCGACGTGAGTCTGGCCTCCGATCTGCTCGACCGCTGCGCACGTATCATCAATCTGTTGCGGCAGCAGATCGTGATCCTGGAGACGATGGCGCCGGCCGACTACCACGTCGTCCGCACCTCATCGTTGGGACGGGGCAGCGGGGGAGAGTCGCCCGGTTTCGCCAAGCTGCTGACCGTCGGCAAGCGGCTCTGGCCGCTTTTCGAGGCGCTCCTCGCCGCGCGCAAGGTCACCGTCATCGAGATCGAGCGGGCTCCACGGGAACATCGAGAGCTCTTCCGCCTCGTGCAGGCCATGCTCGACTACGACGAGGCCTTCCTGAACTGGCGGTACTCGCACATGCGCCTGGCCTTCCGCGTGATCGGATCGAAAGTGATGTCGCTGAAAAACGTTCCCGCGGCCCAACTGGAGCAGGGAACGAGGGAGCCGTTGTTCCCCGAACTATGGGAAACCATCAGCTTGCTGACTCAGGAATTCAAGCCCACGTATTGATGAGCATGTTTTGCGTAGCTTCGAGGGCATCCGTGTGTTACAAGGACGCCGCGATGACGCATGATCACGAGATGGTTTCTTCTCCGCGGTGTGGCGTGTCCAACCTCCGGACGAGCTGCATGAATAACAGGCGCGGAATGCAACTAAAACTTTCGGTATCAGGTGTTAGGAACGCCTTGACGGTGCAAAAGTCGATCGGTATAGTCGCGCGTCATCTCACGGGAGGGGTCGCCCAATCCGCCCGGACGGCCTGACAGCTCGCTTCCGTTTCCAGATCCGCGACGTACCACTACGTTTGGAGTTAGACATTTCATGAAAAAGGTTTTGTGCCTGATTGCGGCACTGACTCTCGCCCTTTCCTCGCTCGGCTGCACCAAGATCCGGGCACGGATGGAGATCAAGGCAGCCAACGAGGCCTATCAGAAAGAGGATTGGTCCACCGCGCTCCAGCACTACAAGGTAGCGCGCCAGATCGATCCGAGCTTTGATGACCTCACGCGCCTCGTGGGCTACTCGGAAATCGGCCTGTACATCCCGGATGACAAGACGCCGAAGAACGAAGCACACGCCGACGCCGCCATCCTCGAGCTCAACAACTATCTGCAGAAGAAGCCCGATGACCGCATCGCGCGCGACGCGTTGATCAACATGTATCTCAACGCCAACCGCACCACCCAGGCCATCGACTACTTCGTCGGCTACCTCAAAACCCATCCCGCCGACCTCGAAGCGGTCAAGTCGATCGCGACGCTCTACGCGAAGCAGGGTGACTTCAACAAGTCGCTGGAGTGGTACGAGAAGATCACGCTCCTCGACGCCAAGAACCCGGAATCGTTCTACATCTTCGGTGTTGTCTGCTACGAGAAGGTGTCGAAGAACATGGCTGGCGCCGATCCCGCGCAGAAGATGGACCTCATCAACAAGGGCAAGGGGGCGTTGCAACACGCCATCGACATGAAGCCCGACTACGCCGAGGCGATGGCGTATCTCAACCTGCTGTGGCGCCAGCAGGCTCTGGTCGATGCGATCACCGATCCGGTGAAAGCGCAGGCCGACGTCGCCCAGGCCGACGCCATCCGCAACCAGACTATGCAGATCCTCAACGCCAGAAAGGCCGCTGGCGCGAAGAAGAGTTAGCGCGATCGCGTTCTTACATACAGGCGAAGACCATGTTCGAAACTACCGTCGTTGAATCCAGGAAACAGAAAGTCGGTATCCAGCGCGTCATGACGCTTCCGGTGTCAGTCGCTCTCCACGTTGTCGTGGTCGTGGGGCTCGTGATCGGAGCGATCTGGAACGTCGACTTTCCGATGAACTCACCCGCGCAGGCGGCCCAGTATTCGGTCGCTGCGGCTCCTCCGCCGCCTCCGCCGCCCCCACCGCCGCCGAAAGCGGCGCAGGCGACGCAGGTCGTCAAACCGGTCGAGATTCCAAAGAACGTTCAGGAAATGGCACCCACGCTCGTGCCTGAGAAGGTGATCCCGGTCGCTGCCGCGCCGAGCAATGCGGGCGTCGAAGGGGGCGTTGAGGGCGGTGTCGAAGGTGGCGTGCCGGGCGGTGTCGTCGGCGGTGTCATCGGCGGAGTGATCACCCCGGCTCCTCAGCCGAAGCCAGATGCTCCGTTGCGCGTCGGCGGCGACGTCAAAGCGCCTGTCGTCATCAATCGCGTCGAGCCCCTGTACCCGGAGGTCGCCCGCAAGGCGCGCATCTCCGGCATCGTCATCGTCGAGTGCACGATCAGCAAGGGCGGCGACGTCACTGACATCCACGTCCTCAAGCCGCTGCCGTTCGGTCTCGATCAGGCCGCAGCCGAGGCCGTCAAACGCTGGAAATTCAAGCCGGGGACTCTCAATGGGCAACCGGTGGACGTCATCTTCAACCTAACGGTCAATTTCAAACTGAACTAAAAGAACGTCCGGTCTGCCCGGAAGTCATTGGAGGGAACTGCATCATGGATATGAGTCTCGGAGCGTTGTGGGTTTCAATGTCGACCGCGGCAAAAGGCATCGTGATCGTCATGATCATCATGTCGATCTACTCGATCTGGGTGATGATCGAGCGTTTCATCACCTTCAACCAGGCCAAGAATCAGTCACTCAAGCTCCTCGGCGCGCTTTCGAACGTGCTGACGAAGGGTGATTATCAGCAGGCCATCGACATCACCAAGAAGTACAAGCAGTCGCACCTGGCCAAGGTCATCTCGGCCGGTCTTCTCGAGTTCGAAGCAGCGCGCCGCGACAAGCGCTACAGCGATCCCGAAGTGGCCGTCGAAGCAGCCCGCCAGGGTATGGACCGCACCGCGATGATCACCGTCGCCGAGCTGAAAGAGAACCTTGGCGTTCTGGCCACCATCGGTGCCACCGCGCCGTTCGTCGGTCTCTTCGGCACGGTCATCGGCATCATGCACGCGTTCGGAAAGATGGCCACGTCCGGCGGCGGTATCGCCTCCGTGTCGGCTGGTATCGCCGAAGCACTGCTGACCACCGCGTTCGGTCTCTTCGTGGCCATCCCGGCCGTCTGGGCGTACAACTACTTCCAGAACCGGGTCGACCGTTTCACCGTCGAGATGTCGAACTCCGGCTCGGAGATGTCCATCTACTTGCTGAAGGAAGCCGGTACCCATGGCAACTCATCGGTGGCATAGCTCTGTCGGAAAGTTCACCGCGGCGTCGCTGACGTCCGACATCAACGTTACGCCCCTGGTGGACGTCTGTCTCGTCCTGCTGATCATCTTCATGGTCGTCACGCCCATGCTGCAGAAAGGCGTGCCCGTGAATCTTCCGGTGACGGAAGAGCCGGAGAAGACCCCGGACACGGAAAAGCAGCTGCAGATCTCGGTCAAGGCTGACGGCACGGTGTACCTCGGCTCATTGCCCGTGATCAAACAGCAGATGCAGTCCGAGCTCGAAAAGATTCATGAGCGCACGCCCGACCGGGAGATCGCGGTCAAAGGCGACAAACTCGTCAAGTACGGCGCGGTGCTCGACGCACTCAAGGCTTGCCGCGAGGTTGGTTTCAACAACGTCGGTCTCATCGCGCAGCCGAAGAAATCTCCAGGAGCGGTCTGACATGCAAGTAGGCGGCAGCGGCAAAATCAAGTCCGACATCAACGTCACGCCACTCGTCGACGTCGTGTTGGTGCTCCTCATCATCTTCATGGTCATCACGCCCATGCTGCAGAAGGGTGTGGACGTCAAGCTTCCCAGCGCCGGAAACACCAAAGAGCGTAAGGAAGAAGGCAAGAAGGTCACGGTGGCGG
>DATLVW010000007.1:0-6771 GCA_035577085.1 Thermoanaerobaculia bacterium | reverse complement strand
GGTCGTACGGCGGCTCGCCGACCAGGAGCTCATAGAGGAGAATACCGAGTGAATAGATGTCGGTTCGCGCATCGACGTCGATGGACATCATGCCGGCCTGCTCGGGACTCATGTATTCGGGCGTGCCGAGGACGATTCCATCCTTCGTGACGGACAACGTCTCCGCCTCCAGGGTGCCGGCCTTTGCCAGACCAAAGTCGATCACTTTCGGCACCGGCTTGCCGTCCTCAGTCGTGACGAGCACGTTGGAAGGCTTCAGATCGCGATGGATGATTCCCTTCTGATGCGCGTGTTGCACTGCGTCACACACGGATGCGAAGAGCTCCAGCCTTTCCCGGATCGAGAGGCAGTGCGTGTCGCAGTATTCCGTGATCCGCACACCATTGACGTACTCCATGACGAAGAATGGGTCCCCCTCTGCCGTTGTGCCGGCATCGAAGATCTTCGCCACGTTGGGGTGCGACATCGTAGCGAGCGCTTGGCGCTCCGTCGAAAAACGCGCCAGGATCTCGCGGCTGGCCGATCCCGGCTTGATGACCTTCAATGCCACGCGCCGGCGGATCGGCTCGACTTGAGCGGCGAGATAGACGACTCCCATCCCACCGGTACCAAGCACTTCGAGGACTCGATATGGGCCAATGGAGCCAGGAAAAGCGGTTTGCTGGCCGTTGCCTTGTGTCGTTTCGATAACGACGGTCGTACCTTCCGTGGCAGGTGGCTCAGCGTCTTGCCGGCAATCTGGGCAACGGTCGACAACTTCTGCCGACGCCGTGAACTCTTTCCTGCACTCGATGCAGCGCACACGTGTCGACACGATGAATCTCCTCTCGAGAATCTAATTCCGGAGGCGGCAACCTTGTGTTGCTGACATGGTCAATGCCGTGCAGCCCGGCGGCGCGTTCCATTGATGGCGTTCGTCACAATGCGTACGCGGTCATTACTCGTGTCGGCAATATAGACATTACCGTTGTCGTCGACGGCGATCCCCTCCGGGCGATTGAGCTGCGCGCCAGTTGCGATCAGGCCGTCACCGAAGAAGCCTTCGATGGCCGTTCCGGCAATCGTTGTGATGGCGTTCGTCGTCGCGTCCAATTTGCAAATGCGACTGTTGCCCCGGTCCGCGATATAGAGATTCCCCGCCGCGTCGACGGCAACAGCCACCGGATCGCGGAGTTGGCCATTGCCGGCTACGGGCGTGATCGCGCCTGTCCGTGCGATCTTCACGATCGTATTGGAGCCGGCGTTGGCGATATAGACATTGTCCGCGCGATCGACGGCCACACCCGAAGCGTCAATCGATCCGGCGAAGGTGGTGATGACGTGCGTTTTGGCGTCGACCCGCCGAATCCGGCTGTTAAATGGGTCGGCGATGTAGACGTTGCCGTCGGAGTCGACGGCCACACCGGACGGCTCGCCGATTGATGCCGACGTCGCCTGGCCTCCGTCGCCGCCAAATCCGTCTATCCCGTTCCCGGCAATGGTCGTGATGGTGCCGGTCGCCGCATCGACTCGGCGGATGCGGTAGTTGTCATCGTCGGCAATCAAGAGGTTACCGGCACGATCAAAGGCCACGGCGAATGGAGTCTGCAGTTGCGCGGACAACGCCGGGCCACCATCGCCGGAGAATCCCGGTTCGCCTGTGCCGGCGACGGTGGTGATGATCCTGGTCGTAGCATCCACACGACGGATCCGATGGTGGAAGCGATCCGCGATGTAAAGAGAGCCGGTCGCGTCGACGGCCAGTCCGCGCGGCAGCGAGAGAGTCGCAGCCGTCGCAGGCATGCCATCGCCGCTGCCTCCGGCCACGATCGCATCGATCGTCAGAACACTGCCTTTCCCCGCATCCGTGACGTAGAGAGCTCCTCGCGTATCGACGGCGACGCCGATCGAGTAACTGAGCGGCGCAGTGGGAACGATCGTGATGATCTTCGACGCGCCGTCGACTCGGCGCACGCGCGCGTTGTCCGCGTCGGCAATGTAGAAGTTCCCTGATGAGTCGACGGCGACGCTCGATGGATAGTTTAGTGCCGCACTGAGCGCCGCGCCGCCATCGCCTGAGTCACCAACCGTTCCGTTGCCAGCGACCGTGCTGATCATGTTCGTAGCCGCGTCGATACGTCGAATGCGCTGATTCGCGGTATCGGCGATGTACACATTTCCGGTGCCGTCGATCGTGAGACCTCGTGGGTAATTCAGCGCCGCCGCCGTGGCCTGACTGCCATCGCCGGAATAGCCGTTCGATCCGTTACCGGCGATCGTGGCAACAGCGTATGTCGACGTGTTGACGCGAAGGATTCGCTGATGGCCGTTGTCGAGGATGTAGAGACTGCCTGCACCGTCGAGCGCGATCTCGACCGGCGCGTTGAGATTCGCGACAGGAAGAGTGGTGATGATGCCCGTTGCCGCATTGACTCTCCGAATGCGATTGTTCGACACGTCCGCGATATAGATGTCGCCGTTCGTATCGATGGCCACCGCTTCGGGATCAGCGAGCAGCGCCGCGGTCGCCGTCCCGCCATCGCCCGCAAAGCCTCTCTGTCCGCTGCCGGCGATCGTCGTGATCGTTTTCGTCAGCGCGTCGACGCGTCTGACGCGATGCAAGCCCGACTCCGCGATGTAGAGATTGCCGGCGCGATCAAAACCAACGTCTGTCGGCGAGGCGAGCGGGGTACCCGCCGCAAGCTGACCGTCGTTCGTGCCGCCGCCGGCGATCGTTTGAATCACTTGCGCACGCAGGGAACAGCAGACGAAAATCACGGCGAGGCAACGCGCAACATGGCCCATTTTGCCCTTCTTCTGGAATAGAGATATTCATTGGTCGCTGGCGTAGCGCGGGCGGTGATTGCGCTCACGCCATCGAGTGAGGCCGGACCATGCCTAATACGCGTAGTCGCCGGTGGTCGCCTCCTCCGCCGCGGCATTGCTGCTATTGCTCCGTTGCCCGACCTCGACGCGCGGCGGATCGACGTCCTCAGCGCGTGCATCCGTGACTTTTCAGCCGGCGCTGCGCCGGGTTGTGACGGCGGATCTTCCCTCGCGCTGCCCGGCGCATCGGGAGCGCAATGAAATTGCGTTCGCGGGAATAACCGAGGTCCGTTGCGGCACCACTTCGTCGATTTTGGCCCGTTTTTGACCAAAATCAGGTGATTCCGACCCTCCGACGGACCCTTGGTCGATTTCTAATTTGAATACCGACTCAAAAAATATGAGTACGGACTCGAGGAACATGAGTACCGACTCACCGGATTTGAGTCCGGGCTCGAGCAATTTGAGTACGGACTCAAAGAATATGAGTACCGACTCAAAAGACTTGAATACCGACTCAAACGTATTGAGTCCGGACTCACCAAACTCGAGTACCGACTCACGCGCAGTGAGTACCGACTCGAGAAATATGAGTCCGGACTCGCCGGGCATGAGTACGGACTCGGATGACGTGAGTACCGACTAGAGACGTGTGAGTACCGACTCATCGGTCTCGAGTCCGGACTCGAGACGTTTGACTCCGCACTCACGGGACGAAGATGGCAACGCGGTTCGCGGGGGCCCGGACGTCGACGTTGCTGGTCTGGAAGATTCGTGATTGCTTCGTGACGTCCGTTTGCCGCTTCGCGGCCCGTCGATGAGTCATCCGTTATCGCGGACAACGACTCTCGCATCATCGCGATGAGGCAACCCGGCAACCTCGCAGATCGGCGAGCCGGAACCGCCAGTCCGCGACTCTACGAAACCGGTTCCGGAACCTTCCGAGGGGCTGCTGCGTCAAACATTCAGAGCACGGCCACCAGCGTCCTGCGTTTTTCACGTACGACGATCCAGGTAGTGGCCGGCAGCGACGGAGAAACCTATGGACGACATGCGGAGCCGCCAACCTCATCCCCCGGTGCGGCAACCCGCTCCCGGCAGCGTGAAACGCCGAGGCCGGGAAACCACCCAGAAACTTCCTGCCGGGCTGATGCGTCAAACATTCTGAGCACCGAAGTTCCCGGCCGGCAGCGCGTCGCTGACGGTCAGTAAACCAGTCGAAGTACCTCAACATCCAGCCCCACGCGCATGTCCAGCAGGCGTGGCTATGAGATCCGGAGATGTTATGAGACAACGCAACCAAAGCAGCAGTCCTTCTTCCACCTCGGGCAAGCGCGTTCGTAGCGACACGAGCGCAGGCAAGCGTGGCCGCTCGGTTCAGACCCGCAAGCCGTCCGCCCGGGACGCCGTCGCATCCCCCGGCCCTTCCACGCCGCCGGCTGATATGTCCCCCGAGGAGCAGGCCGCCGCACTCATGGCCAAGCTCGATGAGTTCCAGGCACTGATGCCCGAGTATCAGGATCACGATCCGAACGACATCCGCCGCGTGACCGGGGTCGCTCGCTTCGCCGCCGACCTGGTGATGCCGACCATCGCCCTGGTCACGTCCTTTCCACCCGCCGCCGATCGGAACCTCTTCGACACGGAAGCGAACCAGTTGCGGGTGCGTGCATTTGACGCGCTGGGCCCGGTCGTGCAGCGTCTCAACGCTCTCGCCGCCGGAGTGCAGTTCACCCGCAACAACGGGATGGGCGAGGCGGGATCCCAGAGTCTCGACGTGTTCACCTGGGGCAAGTCGTATTCGAAGCGGCCCGATGCCGCCGCCCTCCGCCCCTACGTCGGCACGATGTCGAAGGTGGTGAAGAAGGTGCTCAACCGCCGCAAGCGGAAGGCATCAACCCCCACCCCCGCGCAGTTGCCCCCCGGTGCCCAGGGTCTCCTCGCTTCAAGAGTCGTCCCTTCCAAGGCCGCCGCTGATGGTGTCTATCCCGACTACTTCAACGAGGCGTTGGATCGGGCTACGAAGACGTAGTTCGTAGTGATCGTTCGCCGCCGCCCTTCGTCCGGTGCTCTCGGGGGGCGGCGGTTTTCCGGGTCAGGTCTAAAGTCTAAAGTGCCTAAGACTGGTGCCGGCACGGCGGCAGGATATGCGTCGGCACTTTAGACTTTAGACCTGACCCAAACGTTGGCTGCATCACACTCGCTGCCAGCAACAATATGGAATCATGCGCGCGGAGGCTCTCTCATGTTCAAGCGCATCGTCCGATTCTCTTTCCTGTCTCTTCTGATGGCGGCACCACTCTTTCCGCAGGCCTTAACCATCGGCCCGGGCTTCTCCGGCAGCCCGAACTCGAGCGATAGCGCCATCGCGGCGACGCGAACCGACATCGATCTCGTTTCGCCCGCGAGCGCGACCGGTTCGGTGACCTCGGTGCACGTTTACTGGTCATCGTCAGGCTGCACGAATGCGATCAAGATCAAGTTCTTCCATCGCACCGGGAACACACTGACGATGACGGCCGAGCGCGGACCCTTCTCATCGGCCGGCAATGACAATACGTTCGCGATGTCGCCGGCGGTACCTGTGCAGCAGGGAGATCTCATCGGCGTTGCGCGGGTGGCGAATTGCGGCAATCCCGGGACCTTCTTCGGCTTTCCGTCCGCCGGCTACCTCGTCTATGGCTCGGACGTGACGGGCAGCGTCGACGTCGCCAGCGGCACGTTCTCCGGTTCGCCCCTCGCGCTCGGCGGCACGGGCACGGCCACCGAGCAATTGCGCGGTTACATCCCTGTCGTCGGCTCGACCGCCGGCAGCCTCGGGTCGAACTTCAAGACCTCGCTGCAGCTCCTCTTCGGCGGCCCGGAGTCGGGCTCGATCACCGGCAAGCTCGTTTTCCATCCGGCCAGCACCAGCGGCACATCGTCGGACCCAACCGTCACCTACAACGTTGCTGCCGGACAGGTCGTGACGTATCCCGACATCGTGGCAACGTTCGGCCGTTCCGGACTGGGAAGCGTCGATCTCATCACCACTCCGGCCGCCACGAAACCGGTGATCATCACGCGGGTCTACAACGACGCCGGAACGTTGGGAACGTCGGGATTGACGGAGGATGTGATCGATCCGTCGGATTCGCGCGTCATCAACTCCGGTTTCACAGCCTTTCTCATCACACCGGTCGATCCGTCGAAGACGCGCTTCAACATCGGCGTCCGCACCGGTTTCTCGGGAGCCACGATGACGGTCTCGCTGCGCGACACGAACGGCAGCGTCATCCACACGGTCAGCAAGAGCTACCAGCCGAACTGGTTCGAACAGGTCGACTCGACTTCATTCCTGGGCGGAACAGTGATCGGCCCCAATCAGTCGATCCTGATCACCGTCTCCAGCGGCAGCGCCATCGTGTACGGAGCAACGACCGACAACATCTCAAACGATCCGAACATCCAGTTCGCGGTCGCGTTGTTCGGGATTGCGTAAAGTTCTGACACTTGTTCGCGCGAGCCGCAAATCCCCCCTCATCCGCCTTCGGCACCTTCTCCCCTCGAAAAGCACGAGGGGAGAAGGCGCTCGATTGAGAGTGTTCGTGATGTTGAACGAGACACTTGTATCTCGCGCCTCCTTCCAATCGAGCGCCTTCTCCCCATCGCTTTTTGATGGGGAGAAGGTGGCCGAAGGCCGGATGAGGGGCCGTTCGAGGCAATCCATACACGAGCAGCACGATTACAAACGGCTCGGCGTTGGCTGAGTTCGCGCAGGCCGCAAATCCCCCCTCATCCGCCTTCGGCACCTTCTCCCCCCGCAAAAAGCGCGGGGGGAGAAGGCGCTCGATTGAGGGTTTTGTCGCCAACCTCAAGTTCGCGTTTGCGCTGTTCGGGATTTCAAAGGGTCCTGACACCTGTATCTCGCGCCACCTTCCAATCGAGCCCCTTCTCCCCATCGTTTTTTGATGGGGAGAAGGTGGC
>DATLVW010000006.1:0-10714 GCA_035577085.1 Thermoanaerobaculia bacterium | reverse complement strand
GTACGCGTTCCGCGCGCAGCTGATGCGTGATCTCCGCAACCGACAGATGGCCCTCGACGGGCTGCCCACCAGTCATCGCCACCGCGTCGTTGACGAGGATCTTGTAGGTGATATTGACGCCGGCCGTCACGGCCCCGCGGATGGCGAGCAGCCCCGAATGAAAATAGGTGCCATCGCCCAGGTTCTGGAAGACGTGCTGAATGCCCGTAAACGGGGCGATCCCCACCCAGTTGAGACCCTCGCCACCCATCTGTGTCGGCGGCAGCGTGCGGCGGTTCATGCCGATCGCCATCGTATGACAGCCGATCCCCGCCATGCCGAGGCTGCCTTCCGGCAGGCGCGTCGACGAATTGTGCGGACACCCCGAACAGAAATACGGCGTCCGGGCGGTCGGGCCTGCGACTCGCGCGCTCGCCTCCTCGAGATCCCGCTCGATGTGCTTGAGCCGCTCCTCGAGCGGAAGATCACATTTCCCCAAGCGGCGAAGGCGCAGACCGATCGCGCGGGCAATCTCGAGCGGATCGAGCGGCACATCGGAGGGAAGGAGGGGCGCCCCGCACTCGTCATGCTTGCCGACAATTCGAGGCCGCACGTTGGCGGGCAGATTGTAGAGATGGTGCGTCGCCTGGGGCTCGAGGAACGCTGCTTTTTCCTCGACGAACAGCAGCTCGGCGCAGGATCTCGCAAAGTCCCTGAGGGCAAGGGGCTCCAGCGGCCAGATCAGCGCGACCTTGTAGACGGCGATCCCAAGTGTTGTGAGCCGCGCCGCATCCAGCCCGAGTGCGTCCAGCGCCTCGATGACGTCGAGCCAACTCTTTCCGGCCGCAACAACGCCCAGTGTGGCTGCATCACTGTGAACAGGTCCGCCGTGCGTGACGCGGTCAAGAGCGTTCTCTCGAACGTACGCATGCACACGCGGAAGACGCCGTCGCACATGGCGTTGTTCGTCGCCGAGCGGGTCGAAGACAAAGCGCCCGTGGATGTCATTGGAGTCCCCGAAAGATGATGGTGGTACGCGGCAAAGGATGCGGCCCGGGTCCACGTCAACGATGCTCGTAGTTTCCACCGTCTCGTTCACGCACTTGAGCCCGACCCACGTACCGGTGTGTCGGGACAGCGCGTAGCCATGCAATCCCAGATCCAAATACTCCTGCACGCTCGCCGGATACAACACTGGAACGCCGTTTGCCGCCAGTGCTTGTTCGCTCTGGTGCGAAATTGTTGAGCTCTTGCCAGGGTGGTCATCACCAAAGACGACGAGGACACCGCCATACCGGGACGTTCCCTGACGGTTCCCATGCTTGATGGCATCGCCCGCCCGATCGACGCCCGGGCCCTTGCCGTACCAAAGCGCGAAGACGCCGGCGGCCTCGGCTTGCGGCAGCAATGGCACTTGCTGCGAGCCCCACACCGCGGTGGCCGCAAGATCTTCATTGACGCCCGGCTCGAAGTGGATGCGCGCGGCGCACAGCCGATCGCGTTCTCGCCAGAGCTGCATGTCAAGGCCGCCCAAGGGCGACCCTCGGTAACCGCTGACGAAGCCTGCGGTGTCGAGGCCTGCCGCTGCATCGCGACGGCGCTGCTCAAACAACAGCCGGACGAGTGCTTGGGTGCCGCTGAGAAGCACCGTGCCACTTTCGCGAGCGTAGCGGTCCTCCAGCGTCACAGCTCGAAGACCGTCGGCCTGCAGCGCGCTCGGCATCACAGTCCGGCGCCACGGCGTGGGCGGCTCACCACGCCCACGGCCAGTCCTTCGCTGAGGCGCGACAGCCGCCGCCTTTCCCGTCCGCCCAGGCCCGCCCGCGCACGAACTGCCCGGAATGCGCGCCAGTTGCAATTCCATCCGATAGCGCGAGTTGCCCGTTCACGATGACGTCCTTAACACCGCTGGCGAGTTGATGGGGCTTAACGTACGTGGAGTGATCCTGAATCTTATTCGGGTCGAACACGACGATGTCGGCAAAATAGCCCTCTTTCAACAGGCCACGATCCTTCAACGATAGGTTTGCTGCAGGCAGGGCTGTCAGCCGGTGAATGGCATCCTGCAAAGTAACCGCTTTATCCGTACGCACGTACTTGGCCAGTAACCTCGCGAAGTTACCGTATGCCCGTGGATGCGCGCTGGATTTTAGAAAGATTCCCTCGGGTGAGGGCGCTTCTCCGTCCGAACCAAAGCTCATCCACGGCAACATGCTCTCCTTGCGCACGTTATCCTCGGACATCACGAAGTAAATGACACCCACGCGACTGCCGTCCTCGATGACGAGGTCCATGGCAGTATCCTCCGGGCTTTCGTGGCGCATGTTCGCGACCTCGGTCAGCGATTTCCCGGTTAGCGGCTTGAGTTTCTCGCTCTTGAACGCCGCGAGAATCATGCCGTCAGGGCCGGCCTTGAGGTACAAGTTCTCGTAGCCCGCGTGGGGGTCGTCCATCTCTTTCGCAACTCGGGCACGGACTTCCGGACTTTGCATTCGTTGAGTCCACGCTTCGGGGCCTCCTTCACGAACCCACGGCGGCATTGCGGCGTCGAGTCCGGTACCGCCGGCCGTATAGGTATACATGTCCGCCGTGATGCGTACACCAGACTTTCTGGCAGAGGTGACCTTTGCAATGACTTCATCGAGCTTGGGCCAATTCGATTTTCCGCCTGCCTTCAGATGATAGATCTCGGCTGGAGCGCCGCTCTGTCGCGCGATCGAGATGGTCTCGTCAACCGCCTCGAGCAGACGGTCTCCCTCGCTTCGCATATGGGTGATGTAGATTCCCCCACACATCCCAGCTTCGGCGGCAAGCGCCGCGAGTTCGTCTGTCTTGGCGAAGGTCGCAGGCGTGTAGATGAGGGCGGAAGAGACTCCGAGCGCGCCCTCCTCCATCGCCTGGCGCACGAGGGCACGCATTCGTTGCAGTTGTTCCGGCGAAGGCTGCACGTCGCCTTCCCCGAGCACGAAGTCGCGGACGGTCGTGGCGCCGACAAATGAGGCTATGTTGAGCGACGTGCCTGCCCGCTCTCTAGCTTGTAGATACTGCCCGAGCGTGCGCCAATTGATGGGATATTTGATGTCGGATTCGCGCGATTCATTGCGCGCGGCCATTTGGTCGGTCAGCGGACCCATCGAGTCGCCTTCGCCCATCACCTCGAGTGTGACGCCCTGATAGAGGTCGCTTTCCTCACGACCGTCTACGATCATGCTCTCTTGAGCTTGGCTGAGCATGTTGACGAAGCCGGGCGAGACGGCCTGACCGTGCGCGTCAATCACCTGCTTTGCGCGCATCGGACGCGGTGGCCCTATGTAGACGATGCGTGCACCCCGGATACCGACGTCTCCGAGGTAGGATGGGCCGCCGGTCCCATCGACGATCCGGCCTCCCTGAATCACGAGGTCAAACTCAGGCACCGCGGCCCAGCCCAGGGTGGCGAAGCTGATCGGCAGCATGAGGAGCAAGGCGTGCGAGATTCTGCGGATTGTTGTTGATGTCATGCAGTACCTTGTAGGTGTCGCCAGCGATTTCTCCATGCAGGACGGTAACGTCTGTATGGAGAACAGTCAATCTGTCGTGCTACCATTGCACGGGCTGGACCGGCGCGTGGTCGGGTTGAGTTCCAATGCTGGTACGATGTCACGGAGGGACGAAACCTTGGCAGAATCGCACCGCAGGAACCAAGATTGCTGAGGACAACGAAACAATGGATGACAACCCGCCAACATTAGCCAAGATCATTCGCTCGCTGAGAGTGCGCAACGCCTGGACACTGAAGGAGATGAGCGAGAAAACGGGTATTCCGCTCTCGACGCTCGCCAAGGTCGAGCATGACCGGTTGACACTCGGCTATGACAAGCTGCTTCAGATCAGTCAGCGGCTGAAGATCCGGATGTCGGAGTTCTTCGCCGGCTCATCGGACGCGGCCGATGGTCCGCAGATGACTCGACGCAGTATCGGCACCCTCGACAGCGCTGTGCGCGTCGAGTCTAAAAACTACGAATACTTTTTTCTGTGTCCTGACCTGCGCAAGAAGCGCATGCTTCCAATGGCGGCCCGACTTCGTGCGAAGACGCTCGAGGAATTCGGCGATCTCGTTCGACATGCGGGCGAGGAGTTTCTCTACGTATTAAGTGGTCGGATCGAGGTCCACACGGAATTTTATGCGCCGGTGACGCTCGAGACGGGACAATGCGTTTACATCGACTCTACCATGGGCCATGCCTACTTGGTCGGCGCCGGATGCGAGGAGGCCATGGTCATCGGCAGCTGCTCGGATATCGATGATGCGCTCTTGAATTCGCTACCGGAGGCCGTCGCGCGCGCGGCCGCAGAACCCATCGTAAGGCTGCTCGAGCGGCCCACTGCCAAGCGGGGCATAGCGGCACCAGCGCGCACGAAGGCGCGCAGTCACCGCCGCTGACGGCCAACGTCGCCCACGGAGCGCGCACTCGTTCGAAGTGAATTACCGTGCCGCTCAAATAACCATTGCAGTAAAGTCTCCGGTAGGATACAAGCGTCCTGTATAGAGAATTGCTCGCCGCCCATGCGGCATCACAGGCAGCCGGGATGGATCTATGAACGATGACGCAAACACCTCTTCAATTCCGCTGAGGCCGGTTGCCTCAGACGCTGTGAAGATCACGATCGGTGCCGACACCTTCACCGCGCGGTGGGAAGTCGACGTCTCGCCGCATACATGTGCCGCGTTCCGGCGTCTATTGCCTTACTCGCAAAAGATCATCCATGCGCGTTGGAGTGGAGAGGCGTGCTGGATCCCACTGGGCACGTTTGATCTCGCCGTCGGGCCGGAGAATCCGATTTCCCGGCCGAAGCCGGGCCAGATCCTCTTCTATCCCGCCGGTGCCAGCGAGACGGAGATTCTGGTCCCCTACGGAACCGCACGATTCAATAGTGTCGCTGGCGAGCTCGCCGGTAATCACTTTCTGACGATCGTCGATGGTCTCGATCGCCTGGAACGGCTAGGGCGAGACATCCTCTGGCACGGAAGTCGGGATATCCGCTTCGAGGCCGCCAGCCATCGGGAGAGATAGAGGCATCAAGGCGTCAAGTCCGGATTGTAGAAGTCCACAAAGTCGACAAAGTCGGAGACTTCTTGCATATCTTGACCCACGAAGCGCACCGAGTGCGCATCTGTGCGCTGAATCGCGCGCAGGTACGTCAACACTTCGGCCGCTCTGTAGTTCTTGAAGGATAGTTCGACCGTAATCGGGTGCGCAATCTTAAGCGGCTTCCGTTGGCCGCGATGCCCGATTGCCGACCGGACGCCCTGGTAGATCGCGTCACATGCAGCGGCCGGGGTAAGGGTCTCGGCAGCATGAAAGCCCAGGCTCGTCTTCGTGACCACCGAGTCCAGGGGGCCCAGACGGCCGGTAATTTCTCGAATAGCGGCGTCGTCGCCCGAGACAAACACGACCGGCACGCCGAGATCGCCCGCGTAGTCCGCGTTGAACTCCGCCTCGGTCACCGCCGCACCGTTGAGCGCGACCCGGGTAAAGTGCGCACTCGAAATCGTGTGCGCACGCACGCCGGTGGAGTTCGTCGTCGAAGCGTGATAGCCGATGAACACGACGGCGCCGAACGATGCATCCAAACCTGCGAGCATGGCCCCGCGGCGCGGGAACGAGCGCACCAGTCGCACGTCTTTGGGGAACCGCTCCACCAGCAGATTCTCGCCATTGCCGTGGGAGTCGCTGACCACCACCTCGGTCGCGCCAGCGTCGACGGCGGCGTGCACGGCCGCGACCGCCTCGTCCGTCATAAAGCCGCGAAATCGCTCAAATTCAAAGCCGGCGGGATTGAGTTGATCCCCGGAGACCACACCCGCAACGCCCTCCATGTCGACGGACACATAAATCTTGAGCGTCGGCCGGGTCATCGCAGCCGCGTTAGCCGCGGCCCAGATGGGCAGCGGTGTCGTCGCCAGCAGCAAAACGAGCGCTATCTCCAGTCGACTTCGCGCCGTGTCGCGGACCCGGGCAATCCGCTGCTCCACCGACTGGCTATCGGAGATGGTATTCGAACTGTAACCCATAGGTTCGCGGCCTCACACGCTCATTCCACTCATCTATGCCTGGGAATTCCGGAAGCGGCGACCGTTTGTAGTTGTTGATGTTGTCGACAAAGGCGGTTGCGGACCAATGCGCGGGCGCCTTGACGGTCGCGCTCGCGCGGGCGAGCACCAGATCGCTGCCCTCGAAGACCATTCCGTTAGCGACGCCGATTTGCGGCGGCGCCGACATTGGCGACGTGTAGTTGCCCGAGGCGGCGAGGTTGCCTGTGTAGCCGCCCGAACCCAGGGCAAATGTATAACGGACTGAGGCCCCGGCGGTATATTCGGGCGAGCGATTCAGCCGTTGCCCCTTGGCAAACAGCAGACCATCCGCCGACGTGACATCGGAGTCGAACTTCAGGTCATTCCAGCTGGAATTCACGCTCACTTCTAGTCCGTCCAAGAGGCGGGCCGTAACCGCAAACTCGGCGCCGGCTCCGCTTGCCGACCCGGCGTTCACGAACGCGCCGAAACTGGCGCCCTGGTAGAGCACCTGCAGGGACTGCTGCACATCATTCCACTTCACGTAGTAGACCGCCGCGTCGAACGACAGCCGGCCATCCCAGAGCGTCCCTTTGGAACCGATCTCGTAGTTATTAAGCTTGTCCGGTTGCACCGGGGGAAACCCTGGAGCTGCCTCGAGAATCACCGGCTGTTGGCCGAAGCCGCTGCGAAACCCCTGCGAATACGATGCGTAGGCGGTGACATTGGGCTGGGCGAACCAGGACAGCACAACTCGCGGCGTAGTGGCGTTAAATGACGCGGTAAAGTGATCGACCGGGATGCCCGGAGGCGGCATAAGGTCGGTAGTCGACTCGTCGTCGTGAAAGTACCGACCGCCGAGCGTCCACTCCAATTGATCGTGGAAGAACTTGCGACTCAACTCCCCAAACACTGCGTACGATTTTGACTGGTCCTCGTTGCCCACGCCGATGAATTGTTGCAGAAGCTGATCTTTTGCGTCCCGGTAAGAAAGGCCGGCAGTCCAGCGCCATGCGTCGAGCTGTTTCGACGCCAGGTTGATCTCCTCGGAGAAGACCTTTGAATTGAGGACGTTGTGCTCGAGCGGAGGGAAATTTGGACCCTCGGGGAAGGTGACGCCGAGCAGTGGGCCGATGGGCGAGATGTCGAAGTAGTTATCGCTGTCGTAATCGATATAGCCTGACATGCTGCTCAGGGAAAATGAGTGGAAGTCGTATCCAATTTTGAGGCCGTACATGTTGAACTTGATATCTGTCGGCTGCGGTTCCGTCGCCGTGATGGTCCCATCGTCCGACGACAGCGACGGGCCGCCGTACTTGGAGCTCGAGTGCCACGCGGAGAGCCCTATCGACAGTTCGTCGGTCGGCTGCGCGTTGACCTTCAAGCGAAGGGTTTCTAAGCGCGCGTCGTTAACATTGTTCCGCACCGGACTGTCGATCCAGCCGCTCAAAGATTCCTCGCCGACTACCGCGCGGACCGCAAGCTTGCCATCGATGATGGGCACGTTAACTGCGACGGCGGCCTGGTAGTTGCCGCCACCGTCCTCAGTCGTCCCGCCCGAAAGGCGGGTCTTGATGTCGAAATGCTGCAGATCGGCGTCGTTGGTGATCACACGGACGACGCCGTCCTCTGCGCTGGCACCATACAAGGTGCCTTGCGGCCCGCGCAGCACTTCCACGCGATCGAGATCATAGGGGGCGAGGTCAGGCACGACAGCTGACTTCACCAGACCGAACGGAACGCCGTCCAGGTAGTAGGCGATTGGACTGGTCCCCGCCAGCGATGGGGCGCCTGCCGTCACGCCTCGAATCGTCAGCTGCGCGCCGCCTCCTTGGAACGCGGCATTCTGCGCGCCGGTGATTGCGACGCCGGGTACGTTGCCCATTGCGTCGAACAAGCTCACGGCACTCGACTCATCGAGCCGGGCACCTTGCAGAACCGTGATTGCGATCGGCACATCCTGCAGGCGTTCCTCACGCTTCTGCGCGGTGACCACGATCTCCTCGAGCCCCGCAATGCCGGTTTTGGCATCGGTTGAATCCGTCGCTACCGGCGCGGCAAGCACCGTCGATCCCACGGTCAGCGCGAGAGCGCTCATCGTGCCCACGATCCGTTTCATTCTTGTCATGCGTCGATCCCTCCGGCTGGCCTACGATCCCAATAGGGTGGCTATCAGGATTAGTGTGACTCCTGTAGCCAATATTTCTCTGGACAGGACATTTATACCCGCTTAGGATCTTCGAGGCAACCAAAGCGATGACGGCCGGATCATCGGTCGATGCTTGCGACAGCTCGCCCATGTGGTGCCCCGCCCGCACGATCGAGGACATGGGAACGATGCAATACGAAATACCCCGACCCTATCTATTGTTCCTCGGCGAGCAAACCTCCGCTCCCCATGCAAAGACAGCATTCGGACTGCGCGACTGGGCGCCGGATTTGTGCGTCGGGGAGTTCGCCCTGCCCGGCGCCACGGTTTCCACCGGATTGCCAATACTGACGCCGGACCTCGCTTACGCACGCGGTGCACGCAGCCTTGTGATCGGTATCGCCCCAATTGGCGGCTCGATTCCAATCCGCTGGTCGGGAGTGCTGATCAGCGCACTGGAGGCCGGCCTTGATCTTGTGAGCGGCATGCACACGCGCCTCGAGGAGATTCCAAATCTTGCCGCGACCGCTGAACGACTTGGACGCCGGCTCATAAATGTCCGCCAGCCCCCGGCCGGTCTGCCGATAGCAACCGGCCGACAGCGCACCGGCAAGCGATTGCTTACAGTGGGAACCGATTGCGCCCTGGGCAAAAAGTATACTGCGCTCAGCTTGGCGCGCGGCTTGCGCAGCCGAGGCATTGCTGTCGACTTTCGTGCCACCGGCCAGACGGGCATCCTGATCGCCGGCGGCGGCATCCCAATCGATGCCGTGGTGTCCGACTTTGCTGCGGGCGCCGCCGAACTGCTGAGCCCCGATGCTGCGGCCGACCACTGGGACATCGTCGAGGGTCAGGGCTCCATTTTTCATCCGGCCTATTCCGGCGTGTCCTTGGCACTCCTCCATGGGACCCAACCCGACGTCATCGTCATGTGCCACGAGATCGGGCGAGATCACATCTTAGGTTTCCCCAACTATCCAACTCCGAGCTTGCCGGACGCAATTGAGCTCACGCTCGTGCTGGCTCGGCGCACAAACCGTCAAGTGCGCTGCGGCGGCGTCTCACTAAATACCTCCGCGCTCGACGACTCCTCAGCTCAGTCGGTGCTCGCCGAGTATGCCAAGACCCTTCGCTTGCCGGTCGCCGATCCGATTCGCGGCGGCCCCGCCTTCGATCAGCTGATGAGCGAGTGTATGAGCGCTCGATGACGAGTCCGGGACATCGCTCGGTGGGAGTCAGCGTTGAGGTCGAGGCGTTTCGGCGCGCCGACGTGAGTGCCCACGACGCTTTGCAATCGACGTGCCCAGCGCTTCGGGATCGTCACCTTGATCGCGCGGGGCTATCGCGGACTGTCTTACGCGATGTCAATGATCTACGTCATCCCGTTGATGACCTACGGTGTGTGGTGGCTGTGGCGGTGCAAGAGTCGCCCCAACTCCGCACCGCTCGTCAGCAGCGAGGCGTGAACGTATGAACGACTCATTTGACTTTGCCGTGATCGGGGGCGGAATCGCCGGCGTATCAATCGCGAGCCACCTTGCAGAACACGCCCGTGTAGCGCTGGTGGAGATGGAGCGCCAACCGGGATATCACTCAACCGGAAGGTCCGTTTCGCTATTCTGCGAAACCTATGGAGGGCCGGTCGTTCGCGCGTTGACGCGGGCTAGTCGCCGCTTCTACTTCGAGCCGCCGAGCACATTCTGTACCGCGCCGCTGGTCACGCCGCGTCCCCTGTTGATGATTGCCAGTAGTAGTCAGACCGATGCATTGCAGGAGTTCTTCACCTCCGCCACGCCCGGAGACCGGGTTGAGCGCCTGTCGAGCCGCGAAGCCATCGAGGCGTTCCCTTTGTTGGCACGGAGCGACTTGGTGGGTGCCGCACTCCTTCGCGAGACGGCCGATATCGACGTCCACGAATTACTGCAAGGATACCTACGGCTCCTCAGGACGCGGGGTGGAACCTTCCGCGCCGCTACAACACTCACACAATTAGCGCGGCATGGCGATGCGTGGACACTATCCACGTCGCGCGGTGATATCCGTGCGACGACCGTTGTGAACGCGGCGGGCGCCTGGGCCGGCGAAATCGGCAAGCTCGCTGGAGCCATGAACATAGGCCTGCGGCCCCTCAAGCGATCGGTGGCCCTTATCGAGCAGCCGCCAGGTCACAACATGAACGACTGGCCCCTGCTCGTAGATGCAGAAGAGCGGTTTTACGCAAAGCCATCGCCCGGAAGACTCTTCTTATCGCCCGCGGATGAGACCTTGAGCGCTCCCTGCGATGCGCAGGCGGACGATATCGACCTCGCGGAAGCAGTCGATCGCTTCGAGCGCGCAACAACGATCGAGGTTAAACGCCTCGTGGGGCAGTGGGCGGGGCTCCGATCGTTTGTCGCCGACCGGGAGCCGGTTGTAGGCTTCGATCCGCTAGTCCCCGGCTTTTTCTGGCTGGCCGCATTTGGTGGCTACGGCATTCAAGTTTCGCCGGCACTCAGCTTTCTTGCTGCATCATGGGCACGTGGTTGCCCCAT
>DATLVW010000005.1:0-6347 GCA_035577085.1 Thermoanaerobaculia bacterium | reverse complement strand
AGAGACAAGAGACAAGAGACAAGAGACAAGAGACAAGAGACAAGAGACAAGAGACAAGAGACAAGAGACAAGAGACAAGAGACAAGAGACAAGGGACAAGAGACAAAAGAAACTCTGATCTCTGATCGCGCTCCAATCTCCGAACACGTGTCCCTTGCTCCTGATCTCTGATCTCTGATCTCTGTCTCTCCTGATCTCTGCCTCATAGATGCTTATCGAACCATCCCAACAGCCGCTGCGCAACATCGCGCTGATGTTCCTTCTTCGCGAAGCGGTGTCCTTCGTCGGGATAGACGACGAGTTGTGTTTCTACGCCGAGGGTCTTGAGCGCGTGCCAGAACTCGAATGATTGCGGGGCGGGACATTCGCCGTCGCGCTCGCCGACCACCACGAGCGTCGGTGTCTTCACATTCTTGATGAACGTGATCGGTGCGCTGCGGGCGTAGACGGCGGGATCGTCGTAAACCGACGCGCCGAAGTAGGGGATCATCCAGGCGTCGATGTCGTTCTCGCCGTAGTAGCTTTGCCAGTTGGCGAGACCGGCGCCTGCCACGGCCGCTTTGAATCGCTGCGTCTGGGTCACGGTCCACATCGTCATGTAGCCGCCGTAGCTCCAGCCCCAGATGCCGAGGCGGGCGGTGTCGATCGGGTTGGATGCGGCGGCGGCGTCGACGCCGGACATGACATCGCGAAGGTCGCCGTAGCCGAAGTCCTTCACGTTCGCGCGCGTGAACGCTTCCCCTTGTCCGTAGCTGCCGCGCGGATTCGGAAAGAAGACGAAGTAGCCGTGGCGCGACAGAAGTGCTGCACGTTGATCGGGCCAGTGCGCGAGCGATGCGCTGGCCGGACCGCCATGAATCCAGACGATCAGCGGATACTTCTTCCCCGCCACCACCTCGGCTGGCGCGAGCAGCCATCCCTGCACGTCGAACTCGTCGCTCTTCCAGCGGATGGAACGCGCCTCGCCCCACCTTGCGCGCGACGCGATGTTGGTCGACGAGAGTCTCTTCCATGCGCCGATCGGCCCGGCCCACACATCGGGAGCGCTGCGGAAGCCGCTGCGAATGACGGCGGAGGTCGTGCCGTCGCCGGCCAGCGACGCGCCGATGAGGTCGTGGCTCGTGACGAGCTCCGCGCCATGCCAGAGGGTCTCGATCGCTCCGCTGTCGAGGTCGAGGCGCGCCAGCGCCGACTCGCCCGCGAGGTCTTCGCCGAAGGTGATCTTGCCCGCTACCGTCCAGTCGATCGATGTGACCGAGGCTTTGAGTCCGGGCGTGACGTTGCGGGCGGCGCCGCCGTTCGCGGGGATCACCATCACGTCGCCGCCGGTCGAGCCTTCGTCGCTCATCAGTCCTTCGATGAACGCGATCGACTTGCCATCGGGCGACCATTTCGGCTGCGCGATCTGCAGTTGCGGTGTGTAAATCGGCTTCATGGTTGCGGCCGCGACATCGACGACGTCCAGCTTCGCGGTCCAGTAGTTGTTGTCGCCGGAACCGGGAGCGGCCATCGTGACGAGGTGCGTGCCGTCGGGAGACCAGTCGAAGTGGTAGACGTACATGTCGGCCGGCGTGACGATGCGCAGCTTCTTCGTCGCCAGCTCGACGATGGCCACGCGCTGTTCGTCGATGTGCTCTTCGATCGGGCCGACCGCGCGCGACATGGCCACGAGCGGCCCGGCCGCGCGTTTCGCGTTCTCGATGAAGAGGAAGGCGATCGACTTGCCGTCCGGCGAGTATTGCGGCTCCGCGAGGTAGCCCTGCACGCTCGTGACGCGGATGGACGTGCTGCCGACGCGTGTGACGAAAATCTGGCGCTGGTTCTTGCCGCCGTCGCTGACGGTCGCGATCGATCGCGAGTCCGGCGACCACGCCACATAATGATCGTCGCCGTCGCCGGGTAGCAGGTGAACGTCCATGCCGCCGGTCGTGGCCGTCGTCACGCCGATGCCTTGCACGGACCAAGCGACATGGTGGCCGTCGGGCGAGATGGCCACGGCGTTGAACGTCCGGACGCGGTCGAGATCATCGAGGAGTTTGTCGTCGCGCTGCTGTGCGAGCGCGAGGGGAGCGGCGAGGAGAACGATCGCGAAGAAGATTCGGCGCATGGGAGTGAAGGATAGCAATGTTGGAAAGCGTGCCGCTCTGCGTACTTGCCGGTTCATGGTTGGACGCGACGAACCGCGAGGATTGCGGGAACGTGGACGAGATCCCAAGCAGCGTAACGTTGATTCTGGGAAACATCCGCCCAACCGTCCGACTGATGACGCAGAACGAGCCCCGGCACGCGCGGGTCGTTTGACTGTTGGCGCGAACAGCTCGACTGATGGCGCGAATGAGTTGGGTCATGGCGCGGATGAGTTAACTCGTGGCGCGGATGCTATGACTGGTGGCGATGACGCTATGACTGGTGGCCCGGATGAGATGAGTCATCACGCGGATGAGTTGGGTCATTCAGCCGAAAGAGTTGGGTCATCGAGCGGAAGAGTTGAGTCATCACGCGGATGAGTTGGGTCATCCAGCCGGATGAGTTGAGTCATCGAGCGGAAGAGTTGAGTCATCCAGCCGAATGAGTTGGGTTATCCAGCGGATGAGTTAGGTCATTGAGCGGAAGAGTTGAGTCATCGAGGTGATGAGTTGAGTCATGCCGCGGACCAGTCAGTGGGTGACGCGCACCAGTTAAACCGTTCACGCCACCGAATCGAGCAAGCGTCGAATCAGTGCAAGCGTCGCCTCTTCCCTCATCAAGTATCGATATTCCTTCGTCAGAGACCGATGACGGTCACGCGGAGACGCTGGACTTTCAAAATGGGGTCAGGTCTGAAGTTGAAAGTGACCAGAGTTTGAGTGGCGGAGAAACAGCGCTCGTCCGTTGTCACTTTCAACTTCAGACCTGACCCCATTTTGAAAGCGATGGTCAGAGCTCGGCCTCCGTGGAACCGAGCCGATCATCGGTTGCGGCGACGCGCGCCGCGAACTCAGGATCGGCGGTTGATCGACGAAGGCCTGCTTGGATAACGTGTCCAGCTCCCTGGCTCGTAATCCCGAGCAGGCGGCCGATCTGAGCGTGTGTCGCATTCGTACGGCGTTCGGCGAGCAGAGCAAATAGGAGACGAGCCTCGGTGCCGGGTTTCGGAGGCCATTGCCCCAACCTGAGTGCTGCCGTGACGGTCGCCCTCACCGAGTCGATCGTCGTCGCGCGAAACCCCCTTTGGTCACGCAGATGCTCGGAACTGCTTTTCCGCTGCGCGACTGTCTGCTCGATCCACTGCAGAAACTTGCCTCCGCCAAGGAATGTCTGCGCGCGAAGGTCTTCCCACGGCGAGACATCAAGCCCGATGGCCGCGGCGACGAACTCCCGATATCCGTGCGTGGCAGCGTTCCAATCACCGGCGTTGAAGAGGTCGAGGATCGGTCCTGGGTCGAGCCATTTGGGAACCGTTGCAAGACCGGCTGTTGCGCGATAGCTGCTCCAGCGCCATTCGCCCGGCATCTCGACGATATGAGCACGTACGGGATTGAGGACGATGTAGCGCGCCACCTCGGCGAGGTAAGTCTCGCTGTCGACGAGATGACTCTTGAACCGTCCCTGGAACAGATGACCGACGCGCCGATGACGGGTGTTGAAGGACGAGGCATAGTCGCCGTCGAGATCCTTCATCCCCCGCGAGAGATTCGTCTCGGGCGTGCGGAAGAGCAGGTGATAGTGATTCGACATGAGCACATACGCGAGCAACCGCCAGCCGTACTCCGCGGTCGTTTCCTCGATGAGGTGCAGGAAGCGAACGCGGTCGGCGTCATCGACGTAGATCGACCGCTGCTCGACGCCTCGATTCGTGACGTGCCAGAGCGCACCGGGATACTCCAGTCGGAGAGGGCGGGCCATGGTGATAGGGGAGCGCAAGAGAGACCGAGGACCGGTCGCGCGTGGGAAGAGAATCATAGAGCAATTGCGGCCTGCTTTCAAGATGGCACTTTCAAAATGGGGTCAGGTCTGAAGTTGAAAGTGACGAACGTTGACCGGATCAGGAGACGACGTCCCCCTTCCTCACTTTCAACTTCAGACCTGACCCCATTTTGAAAGCGTGAGCTTCGAGACCTGATTCTCCAACCCCCCACACCCCCAATTCCACCAGAATCGGTCGTAAATAAAATTAGTGAGTCGCCGGACTAGCTGCTATTATCCGTTTCATCCAAGTCGTCCCCGCCATCGGTTGGGAGCTGCTGCTTCGTCAACTGGTGCGCGATTGATGTCGAGAGCCAACTCAAGGAATCTGCCCTTATGAGCAAGTACCGCAACGCGATACGCCTTTTGTTCATCGCTGTTCTCGCACTGCCGCTTTCCGCCTTCGGTGCGAACTACGACGTAAAAGCGTTCATCGACACCGACAACAGCCGGACCACCGGTTGTTCCGTGTCGCTGCCGGACGGGACCACCTCGACCGGGTTCGACACGATCCTCACGACCTCGGTGTCCGTCACAGGTACCACGGGAACGGTGACCGCGGTGACGCGGCAAACATGCTCCGGCGGAGTCTTCGGCGGTCCGGTTCCTGTCGATAACGGATGGGCCGTCGGTGTCTCACCGACCGGCGATCTGCTGATCGAATCACACCTCGGCCCGAACATTCTGACGATGCACAACGTCGGCACGCCTCGCTTCGTCTTCACGACGACCTCGGGGCTGCTGTCCGACCTCCTTCTCCAGCCGACCTCCACCGGCGGGGGAGACATCATCATGCCGCACGCCGCACGCGACCGTGCGGTCACCTTGCTTCCGTTGCGCACGATCGTTCTCAATGGTGATGGAAGCGACTGGGCTGGCGACGTACCTCTGGCCCTTGGAACAGCCAATCAACCCGCACTCCGGTTCATCAGCGTCAACGGCTACGCCGGCGCGAGCGACTTTTACTTCAACTTTAAGATCCATACCAACCCGGCCGCGCCCACCGCGCACGATGACGTTTACGATCTGCCCACCCTGGGCGGAACGCTGTCCGTCGCGACCCTCGGCGTCCTGAACAACGACGTGCCGAACGGCCAGTCGATCTCGGCAGTGCTGGTCGATAACCCCCTGCACGGTGCCTTGACGCTCAACCCGAACGGCGGATTCGTTTACTCGAACGACGGAGCCCACGTAACGCAGGATCAGTTCCACTACTTCGCCAACGGCCTCCTGCCTTCGAACATCGCCACGGTCACGATCGCCATGCCGGGCACGAAGTACGTGTTCACCAGCGCTGACCACGTATTCTTCACGACGGCCATACCGAACTCGTTCACAGTAACGGTTACCGGCAAGCCGACACCGGCGCTTTCCGAGGATGGGGCGCTTCCGTCGGGAATCACGTTTGTCGACAACGGCGATGGAACCGCAACACTGTCCGGCACCCCGGGTCCAGGCACGACCGGCATCTATCCGCTGGTCTTCCATGCTGAGAAGAACAAGCCCCACCAGGCCGATCAGGCCTTCACGCTCTTCATCGGCGGCTGCCCGACCGTCACGGTGACCAATCCCGCGCAGTCGTCCTTCCCGGCCGGCGTGCCCATGTCGGTAACGTTCACACAGAGCGCGGGCGCCCCTCCGATCACATGGTCGAAGATTGGAACGCTCCCACCGGGTCTCACCTTCAATACCTCCACCGGCGTTCTAAGCGGCACGCCGACGCAGAGCGGCACGTTCCCGATCACCGTCACAGCCACTGACGCAAGCGGCTGCAGCGGCACCGGCGCACCGTATCCTCTGACCATCACCTGCCCGACCATTACCGTGACGAACCCGGTCGTGAACACCGGCACTGTCAATGTTCCGTTCAGTCAGACGTTTACGCAGTCGGGCGGATTTGGCGTCACCACCTTCTCGCTCAACAGCGGGACGCTGCCGGCAGGCTTGACGCTGGCTTCCAGCGGGACGCTCTCCGGCACGCCGACGCAGAGCGGTTCCTTCCCGATCACCGTCAAAGCTACCGATTCGCACGGCTGCACTGGCATCAGTGGGACCTACACGCTGACCATCGGCTGCCAGGTCATCACCGTCACCAACCCGGTTACCAACACCGGCACAGTGAACGTCCCCTTCAGCCAGACCTTCACCGCCGGCAACACGATCGGCGCGGTAACGTTCTCGCTCAACAGCGGCACACTGCCGGCCGGCCTCACGCTCTCCAGCGGCGGCGTCCTTTCCGGCACGCCAACGCAGACCGGTTCGTTCCCGATCACCGTCAAGGCTACCGACGCGAATGGTTGCAGCGGCGTCGGCGCGACCTACACGCTGACCATCGGCTGCCAGGTGATCACCGTCAACAACCCGGCCACGAATACCGGCACGGTCAACGTCGCTTTCAGCCA
>DATLVW010000004.1:0-6859 GCA_035577085.1 Thermoanaerobaculia bacterium | reverse complement strand
CTCCCACGGTCTCGTTAGTCTGCAAAATATGGACTGACCGCTCACAGGTAGGGACTTCCATCTCCAGCGTCTCTCCTGTTCATGAGCATCATTCGGAGGTAGAGGATGGGGGCGAGAAATCGAACGATCCTGGTTACCTTTGTCTCGCTCGCGGTAGCGGTGGCCATGACGTCGTCTCACAGCGCGCGCGGTCTCCCCGACAGACGTGACAGAGACGGCCAATTTGACCTTAGATCCATTCTCTCGGTATCAAGGACTCGGATCTGCGAGGGGCGCCTGGCGGGTGTTGCCTGGAGTCCTGGCCCAGTGCGCAGGCGAGGTGGCCTCGGCGATCCTGACCTCAACGCAAGTGTCGAGCATTGGCTGACGCTGGTGCAGCGCGAGGAGAGCCGGGACGGCGTAAGGCTCCGTTCGTTGGACGAGACGACGGCCACCACCGCTGACCCTAAGCTTGCCTTTGAGATCTACTTCCATCATGCCCGCGACACCAATACCTGGACGAACATCGCTCTCGCCAGAGCGGCGAGTGGAGATTCCCTAGGCGGGGCCTATATGTTGGAGGTCCCCGTCCCGCCGATGTTCGAACCTCTAAGCGCATTCAGGGGTGCTCGATCAAGGACGAGGGGAGCAAGGGCGTTGCGCCCTCTTGACCCTTTCCGGGAGTGGGCGGCCCAGTTCAGCGACGCAGCGGCGCTTCGCCTTCAAAATTCGACGACAACAGACGACATCCAGCAGGTCCTGAAGGCCCTTGTGCTTGCTGATCGCGCTTTAGCGATTGACCCGGGGCTTCATGAAGCTCACTTCAACCGAGGTCTTGCTTTGGAGAAGCTCGGCTTGTGGAATGCGGCGGTAGATGCCTATCGCCGCTCTTTGGACACCCACGACACTCTAGGGTGGACCGATGAAACAGTCGATCGGATGGACCATATCTACAGGCCATCCGTCAGAGAGCTCTGGAAACGCGGACGCGAGAAACTGGAACTTGCAGGGTGGTATCAAGATTCTTCAGCGATTGCACGCATTGTTCGCAAGTTTCCTCAGCAATCGCGCATCGTTGCGGAGACAGAGTTTCTGGGAAAGTGGGCGGGGTCGGTTGATAGCGGCGACGTTCTTGCCGCCGAGCGAAATCTTGCGCTCGCGCGGCGGGTGGCGATCGCAGTTCGTAAATCATGCGGTGACTCGCTGCTCGAAGATGCGGTTCGAGCAATAGACGAGGGCAGCAAGCTCCCGCACCGGCGTGCGCTCTCTTCCCTGGTCCGAGGGCACCGACTGTACGAGCTTGCGACAGCGAGTCACGGTGCGGCATCGGCTATTGCTTTCGACGATGCCGGGAAGCAGTTCGACGCGGCCGGCAGCCCGATGGGGGATGTTGCGCGCTATTCCTCCATCGTTGCGAGGTTTGATTCCAGACCTTTGAGCGACTCGCTCAAAGATCTGCGCAGGATTGAGCGTCACTTAAATCCCTCATACTTCAATTTTCAGGCTCTTGTGGACAGCGAGATCGCGACGGCCCTCGCCGAACGTGGCGATGTCTACGAGGCGCTTGAAAGGTACGAGCGCGCGCAGAAAGGCTTCGAGCACATGCGCGATCCCGCATCGGTCGCAAAGATGCGAGTCTTTCGCGCCCATCTCCTGACTCTCATGGGCAACGCTGCGGAGGGCTGGCAGGTGCGTCGCCCGGCTCTGGCCGAGGCGGATCGAAGTGGCGACCCTTCGCTGTTGGAGCTCGTGCTCAACGAAACCATCTTCGACGAGCGATTCGAGCGCAGCGAGGAAACCGCACGGTCGCTGTCCAACGTCCTGACGCGCATTTCGCTGCAATACGAGAGACCTGCTTTCCGAATCAGCTACACGCGTTCGTTCGCAAAGCAGCCGCCTGTGCAAGGGGAGCATCATTCGGTCAACGACCGCGCGCTGTCTTCCGAAGCAGCGAACGAGCTCCGGTTTGCTAACGGTATCCGTCTGTCTGTGAGCCAGCCGCGTCAAGCCGAAGTGCTCCTCTCTTACTGCATTCAGTACTCGCGTGCGACCGGCCGAGCGCTGATGTTGCCCTACGTCTACCTCTACCGAGCGATCGCTCGTGAAGCGGAGAACAACGAAGACGCTGCAATCGCCGACCTCCGGCGGTCGATCTCGCTACTCGAAAGCCGCCGGAGGAAAATCACCCGAATTGACCTTCGCGATGCCTGGATCAGGATCGCGGACGACGTATTTTGTGAGCTCTTCGAAATCTACTGGCGCCGAGGAGACGACCGGCGAGCCTTCGCGAGCGGCGAGGAGCGCCGAGGGCTGGTTTTCCGGGATGAAGCGGTTGGGGTAGACACGTCTCCGCTTTCACCATCGACGATCGCGAGCCGGCTCCAGCCAGGCGTCGCGATGGTCGTCATCACTTCCTCTAACCGTCACACGCTGATGACGGTCATTGAGCGGAACCGCATTGCCATGCACCGTTTGGAAAAGCCTACAGGTTTCTGGCTTATGGAGAGAAACCGGCTCCGAACGATCATTCAGGACGGCCATGAGCGTGAGGCAATCGCGTTGGCAGAGGATCTCTATGACTCGCTCATCTACCCTCTCGGTGTAAGAACTGCGAAGGTTTCAAAACTCGTAATCGTCGCAGATCGACCGCTCAAGGATCTGCCGTTCTCGTTTCTTCGGGATCGAAGGACTGGAGACTACCTGCTGGAACAATTCGAGCTGTTGCAAGCGCCGAGCGCTTCACTTTTTGTTCAACGAGCCGCGCCTGTCCCCGCGGGCCGGCCAACCACCGCGGTAACGCTTGGCGAACCCGCCTTCGACCAGAGAGCCTATCCAGCTCTACCAACACTTCCTGCCGCCCAGGCCGAGAGTATGAATGTCGCGCAGCTCTACCCAAACGGCCGATCGCTGATCGGGTCGCAGGCAACGCTCCGCAATCTCGCTGAAAGCATCTCCGTAGCCGATGTCGTCGATATCGCGGCCCACACGAAACGGAGCAGCAAGGAGCCATTGCTCCTGGAGCTACTTCTCGCGGCGAACGCCAAGGGTAGCGGCGCGACCAGCTTGCGCGAGACATCCGCTCTTCCTTTGAAAGGTGGGAGCACCGTCGTCGTCGCTGGTTGCGCGACCGCGATCAGCCGGGAACCCGGCGATCTCACGAACTTTGCTGGCTCCTTCCTGGCTGCCGGAGCAAGCAACGTAGTAGGAACGCTGTGGGACGTAGACGACGATGCAGCGTGCGCATTCGCGCTACGTTTCCATCGTTCTCTTAGCGAAGGAAACTCGCCATCAGCTTCGGTCCGCGCCGCTCAGCTTTCCATGCTTCGATCGGATGACGTCCAGTTGCGCAACGCTAAGGGGTGGAGCGCCTATCAGGTCTACACCCTAAGCGCTTCCAATGCTCAGGCGCCAACGGCTGCTCGGCGAGAGTCGCCGCCAAACCGGACGCCAGCGCCATCAAACTTCAGGCTTTGGAGTGCTTCTACCAGAAACTGACCGATGCAGAATCCGTCGAACTGCGCGAACGTGAGCGCGTCCCCAAGCGTCGCTCCGATGACGACGATCACCCCGCCGGCGAGATCACAGAGACCTCCGTGACCTCTGTGTCTCCGTGGTTGAAAACATTCAATGGACACCCTGAATCGACTGCGCGGAGCGAAGAATCGAAGGATCGTTAACGCGCTGCGAACGACCTTCCAGGCGCAGCGAAGGACGTTCCAGGCGATGCGAACGATCTTCCAGGCGATGCGACGGATCTTTTGGCCGCTGCGAAGGATCTTTTGGCCGCTGCGAAGGATCTTCTAGCCGCTGCGAAGGGTCTTCTACGCGCATCGAAGGACCTTCCAGTCGTTGCGAACGATCTTCGCAGCGCATCGAAGGATCTTTGATGTGCATCGTCAATCGTGGCTGCGCATCATCAATCCACGATCGGCATTGTCATCTCGATGATGCGGATTGTCCTATCGATGATGCGCAGTGGCGATCGTGGTTCCACATCGTCGCACCGATGATGCGCATTGTCGTTTGTCGCTACGCATCGTCAATTGACGATGTACATCGTCGATTCATGCTGCGCATTGTCGAATCGACAATGCGTCTCGAAGCCTCGATGATCCGATTCCCATGAACTGGACGAATCGGTCCCAAAAGCACGCCAAATCGCCAGAAACGCTTTCCACCCCGCGCGCTCACGACCTTCTCTAGCGCCGCTGTAACTTTCAGCCAGGCAGTTTCGTCTCAATCAATAGGTCTGTCGATGACCTCGCTCGCCAGCGCGTCGCTGATGAGATGTCGAGATGGCTTGAAGTACTTCAACCCGTTCACCCACGCGGGTCACGGCAAGTCCGACCAGCGTGATTCTTCGAGGATCGTATGAGCAACCAGAGAGAGATCGCCGCCACCACAACCGAAGCCGCCGATGCATCACCTGCCGAACCTGCCGAAGGATCCATGCCGGATCTGGCTGCGGTGCTGGCCCTGATCGGCCAGATCGAAGCGCACATCCCCGGGTTCATTCCCTACGACATCAACCACGTCAGACACGTGGCCAATATGACCCGCTTCGCCAAAGACGTGATCCCGAAGATGATCGCCACAGTCTCTTCTCTTCCCTCGGTCGTTGGACTGAACGCCTTCGACGTCGCCGCAGGGAAGGCCTCCCTGGCGTTCGACACCGCTATGCAGCCGATCATCCAGGCCCTGTCGTCGTTGCTCGACGGCGCTCAATTCACGGCCGACAGCCGTCTTGCCAGATGCACCGGACAGGGGTTGGCGGCCTACGCCTGGATGAAGAAAACCGCCAAAGGCCCCGATGGCGTCGTGCTCCGTCCGTATGTCGATGACATGGCTCTGACGATGAAGAAGGTTTTGAACCGCCGCAGCAAACCGGCATCGAAGCCTCCAGCACCGGAAGACGCGCAGGACTCTCCCGCGCCGAATCCCGATCAAGCCAAGCCCGTCGATGATGACGACCTTCCCGAGGACTCTCGCAAGGCGCCGGAAGAGGCTGCGAAGGAGTAGTTCACACTCTCTGCTTTCATCTGCGGATGACGTTGTCCGCGGACTCAGATCGACCGTCTACTTCGCGGCCGCGCGAACGCGGGGCGTCGTGATCTGCAGGTCCGGCGATGGCGCTGAAAGACCGGCGGCGTTCCAAGCGCGAAGGTTGATCGTCGTTCCGGTCAGGCCTCCGTACGCGATGTGCGTCGACGACGTGCTGCCGGCTGCGATGCCTACGACGCGGTCGGTGCCGTCGGATTGCCGCAGCTCGATCTCGAAGCCGAGGACGTTGTCCTGGGGCTGCCAGGAGAGCGTGACTCCCATGGGGTCGCCGATCGCTTTGATGAGGACGGGAGCCGCCGGCTCCACCTGCTGCAACTGCGAATCGGCTACGTCGCCGGCAAACGCGAGCTCTTCCCGAGATACGCCTGCATAGGCATCGTGTCGTGTCCGAAGGCCTAGAGGCAGATCGCTCCCGGCCAGCGTCGACGGCCGGGCCGGAGACGAGGGCGGGAAGACCACACCGTGTGTAAACTCACCGGAGTAGCGCGGCAGCGTAATCGTGTCCCTCGCAACGCCGAGCCTCGATAGGTGCTTGAGCTGCACGCCTCCATCCTGAGTGTTGGCAGCCACAATGAACTCGTTTCCGTTCCATGACGTATCCCAGGCAATCGGTTGTGGAGCGTCGATCGTAATCGTTACCGGAGCGTGCCCTCGGTTCAACAGCAGACCCTGGAAGGAGGGCCCTGATGCCCAGGATTCGAAGACGATGAGATCCTGCGATCCATTCGTGGCCAGCGACGAGCCGTTGCCGCGGCCGATCTCCGGCGGCAAAATGAACTTGGATCCGCCGATGGGGTCGCCGCTCAGCCCCAGCCTCTCCGTCACGATGGCGACGGAGTCTATTCCCCCGCCGTACGTCTCGAGCCCGGCAGCGAAGACGAACTGCTCCCCATCGAAAGCAAGAAGCGGGTATGTGTAGAACGCTTGCCAGCCGTTGGGTACGATGACGTCCGCGGATATCTCATCAAAGACCTTGACCGGGCCCGCGAGACCATCGGACGTAACGGTGGTGGTGGCCAGCTGGCGCGTGTTGGTGCTCACGACCAGCCACGAGGTACCGCCCCAACGGACCGTTGCGCCGCTTGCTGCGGCAATGGCAATCGGCTTGGTATCGAGCATGACACCCGCGGCGGAGACACGGCATCCCCAGACGTGACTCGCGTACGACCAGACCACCAGCCAGTTTTGCCCGTCGCTGTCGACCGAGACCGTTGCCGGAACATAGGAGCCTGGAGGCCCCACGTCGTCGGGGAATGTAGCGATGACGACACCTGTCCCGTCGAGATACCGTCCCTTTGCATCGACACGCGAGGCGCGGATTGTGGCCCCGCTGCGATCAGTCTCGCGCCATACCGCCAGGAAATCCTGCCGCCCCCGGGCGAATGCAAGCCCTTCCTGCGCATCAACCAATCGGGCCAGTTCGGCCGGAGCAGTAGGATTCCTCGAACCAATCGGAATACGGACAAACGATTTTCCCAGAGTGACCAGGTATTCATGGCCGTTCGAGGTGACCACAGTCGGCGTAAGGGGCCCCAGAGGCACGGTCGATAGAAGTAGAGGGGCATCCACCGGCTCGCCGGCGCGGCTGATTCGCTGCAACATCACCTGGGTGAGGTTTGATGGAGGTGAAGGCGCGAACGAGTAAGCGGCGACATACTCGGAGCCGTTCCAGAGAACAGTGCCTACGGTCGTTCCGTAGGAAAGCAGCGTTCGAGGCGCCTGGACGATTACTTCGCGTGTCGGGTCGATGACGGCGCTCTTCAGCGAGTAGGCCGGCGAGGCATCCTTGTTGAAGAACGAGCTGTTGAAGATCACGGCC
>DATLVW010000003.1:0-10290 GCA_035577085.1 Thermoanaerobaculia bacterium | reverse complement strand
AGCCGCTTCGGCGGATGTCTCGATCGTCAAGACGCTGACCACCGCCGGGCCATTCATTACCGGGCAGTCGATCAGCTACACGATCCAGGTGTCGAATGCAGGCCCGTCGGCGGCCACGAACATCCAAGTCACCGACACGCCAACGAACCTGACGATCACCAGCGTCAGCGGCGCCGGATGCCCAGCCCTTCCGTGCACGATCGCCAGCCTGGCCTCCGGCGCGAACGTTGCGATCAACGTGACCGCGGCCATTAACGGAGCCGGCTCCTTCAACAACACTGCGACCGCAACGCCCTCGGAGCTCGATCCGAACACGACGAACAACACGGACACACAAGGGGGCGTAGCGACCGCTTCGGCGGACGTCTCGATCGTCAAGACGCTGACTACCGCCGGTCCATTCGTTACCGGGCAGTCGATCAGCTACACGATCCAGGTATCGAACGAAGGCCCGTTGGCGGCCACCAACATCCAGGTCACCGACACGCCAACGAACCTGACGATCACCAGCGTCAGCGGCGCCGGATGCCCGGCCCTTCCGTGCACGATCGCCACCTTGGCCGCCGGCGCGAACGTCGCGATCAACGTGACCGCGACGATCAACGCCGCGGGCGCATTCGACAACGGCGCCACCGTCAACGCCACCGAATTCGATCCAACTCTCACGAACAACGCCGACAGCTCCGGCAACGGCGGCATCGCCACGGGCGCCCTCATCCCGGCTCTTGGTGACTGGACGCTGATCCTGCTCGCCACGATGCTCGCAGCGCTGGGAGCCCTGCTGATGCGGCGATAGGCATCCCGCTCCAAAGTAACTACTACGTCGCGTTCTTGCGTACGGCGGTCAAGCCGTGAAGGTGATGGTGGACGAGGCTCCGACGTTCGTTTCGGCCTGCTGCAGGGCCACGACGAAGAAGTTGTACGTGTTGCCCGGCGTGAGGCCGGTGATCGTTCCGGCGTACGTGCTGTTCGCGCCGCAGGTCATTCCCGCCTGCCCGGCGATCCCGTCGTCGCCCCAGTACTGGGCGAACACCAGGAACTCGTTGTCGGGCCAATACGCCTCGACGCCAGCCGGCGGCGGAAGCGGGGTGATGGGACAGCCGCACATCATCGTCACTTCCGCGCTGATCGCGACGCTACCGGGCGTGGCCGGCGTCCACGTCGGAGTGAAGACGGCCAACCCATGCAGCGTGATGACCAGGCCAGGATCGACTCCGGTAAGCTGCAGGCCAGGGATGAGAAACATCGACGCCATCCCCGTCACCGACTGCGGCCCGGCAGTTGCGGTGAATTCGACGAGCGACGGAACCTCGAGATCGAACGACACCGTCAACTGCCCCGGCGCCGGATCGGGGATCACCCACCATTCACCCGCCTTCTGCGAAGGAGGCTGCACGACGATCGTGTCGCGGGCCGCGCACTGCTGGAACGGCTGCGCGACGGTACCGGTGCTCGGACTCGGAATCGGCTGATTGAGAACCGGCGTGCCGCCGCCAATGATGTTCACGGTCAGCGTCGGTTTCATCTTGTCGCCGACAAACTTGCCGCCGTACGCCTGCACGCGAACTGTCACGGATGTATTGGCCATCGTGCTACTCCCTATGGATGCAGATCAGACCGAACAAGAGACTGTGCCCCGCGTGGCAGCACGCCGTTGATCATTCGTCCGGAGTACCAAGCCGGGAGAGCTCCGCCCAGAGGTCATCGAGCTCGATCACCAGTTCGCGGCAACCTGGAACCGGATCCATGCGGCCCTCTGTGGCCCGCGCTGCGCGTGCGTAACGCACGCCGAGCAGTTCGAACACCTCGAGCGACTGCAGGCTCGGGTCGAGAATCCAGTAGAAGCGCAGGCCGAACGCAGCGTACTCGTCCATCTTCTCGATGCGGTCACGCCGCTCGTCGCGGGGTGAAGGCGATACGACCTCCACCACGATATCGGGTGGGACGCGTACGATTCCACGTCGCGGCAGGTGACGCCCGTCGGAGCCGAGGTACACCGCGACATCAGGCTTTCTGCCGCGATCCGCACGGAGGGCATACTTCGCCTCGGAGCCGAATACGAACCCGCCTCGGCCGAGCCACGTCCCAAGGATCCTAACCAGCCAGGACACGACCAATGCATGAACGAGATCGGGCGCCTCTTCCTCCTCGATACGACCATCGACCAACTCGCCCGGCTCATCCTCGGGCATGGCGGCCCATTCCTCGAACGACATAGTACGACCGAGTTGGGGCCGCGCTGGGTGCTCCGATGCGAACGCCATGATGGGCTGGATATTAGCACTCAGGGCGCTCGGCGGATTTGCAAGCGGAGCGCTTCGAAATGCTCCGGACACAAGGTCGCGCCCTCTTAGCGCCGCACGTCTCGCGGGGCGCCGACGCCTCTCGCCGAGCAGAAGACATCCGTGGGGTAGGGAATTCGCATCTTGCGTCACTCCTAAAGATAGAGATGCGACCCATCGACCGGCTCGGGAGTGAATCGCATATGGACGGACGCCACACGGAGAACCTTGCCACACTGCCGTCCTGGGCTGAAAACTGCGTCGTGCGGCCGCGCGAGGGTGTTCAGGCATTTCTCGAGGACCTCTGCAATCGGTCGGGTGCAAGGTACGCTCACATTCGTGCTATCTCGAGTTTCGGCAAGTTCTACACAATGGCCGACAGCATCGGCCCATACTCGGGAATCGGTTGGCGCCGCCGCTTTCGCTTGCTTGATTCAAGGGATCTCCACGCGCTTGCATACTCATTCTCCGACTATCGCAACAGTGCTGATTATCGCAATCTGGCAGAGAAGTACCGCTTAGGCAGCGACCAGCGATCCTTTCTCAACTCTTTGAAATTTGGCCTTCTGATTCCGCTCACATGCTCAGATATCAACCTCGGGTACGTCACGCTATCGTGGACCGAGGGCACGCCCAATCTGGCGATCGCCGCTGAGCTGCGGTCCTACGTTGAGTCAATTCAAGCAACGGTGCCTCTCCTGTACTCAGCCTGCCGAAGCATCATTACCGACAACAACCTAGTTGCGTTCTGGGCTGCCGCCGGCACGATCGTGTCATCCCAGTCGGAGGCGCTTTGTTACGAAAACATCGCACTGGCGTGCCTGCAACTTTGGCCGGACTCCACCACCTATGTCGGCAGAATTGATCCCAATGCCTCTGGAGCGGTTATCGTCGCCGTCGAAGGGAGATGGAAGGAGGAGGCGGACCAGGAGCGGCAGCGCGAAAGGCAGATCATACCCTTCGGCGAAGGCCAGTTCGGCTACGCCCTCACCCGGAACGAGCCTGTCATCTCGTTCTCGCTTGCCGACGACAACCGATTCACCTATCACTCGTTGAGAGAGAACAACGAATACCTCGGATCCGGAATCGCGATGAAGCTCAGCGGCCTGAACGGCGAACCGATCGCGGTGATGTCGGTCGAGCATGACATCAAGAACTATTTCGACCCGGAAGATCTTAGGTACATCACCGGCATCGCCTCGCTGGGCTACGAGGCTTTGACCGTTCACAAGGAAACCGCCGCCATCTTATCGAGAGACATCGATACGCTGTTCACGCAGATGCTGCACGATGTCACGGAGCCACTGCAGGCCATCATCGCCGATGCCGATGTTTTGCGATACGAGGCGAGTATCGAGCCTCCCAAGTTAGCGGACGATGAACTGGTGAAACGTCTCGACAATATATCGGTGCGGGCGGCGAATATCGTCGAAGGATCTTTGAACCTCTATGGGCAGGTACGTAACCTTATCGACGCAGGCATTGAAGGTGCGTCGACGCGAGTTACGGCAGGGCGGGTCAATCTCTTCAGGCTGCTCAACTCACTTGTGGATACGTGGGGCGACAGGGCGGCGCTGCAAGGGGTTGAAATTCGATCGCTGTTCGATTCGCTGCGGGGCATCGAAGTCCAATGCGACGAAACCGAGCTCTTGTCCGCACTGGGGCATTTGATTGGCAACGCCATCAAATACTCATTTTGGGGACGCCGCCACGGTGATCAGAGCGGCGCCACGAAGTATGGTCGTTACGTGAGCATTGTGGGCCGTATTACGTTGAGCAATGTATTGATCGAGATTCAGAATTATGGAATCGGAATCCTTCCGAGTGAGCTCCGAAGAGTGAAAGAGAAGTTCTATCGCGGACACCTCGCCATCAAAGAGGGCAGGGCCGGTACAGGCCGAGGGCGCTGGAGCGCCGAAGCCTTCTTCAGCAGCATAGGAGGTCGGGTGGATGTCGCCTCCCTCTACAAGAGCTCGGATCCAACGACCACGAACGGTCCTTATTCGACCACTGTCACGGCAGTGATGCCATACATCACTTCCAGGAGGAATTCGTGATGGCTAGACTGCTCTGGATTGACGACAACGCCGGGAAGGGTACCCCGAGGCGAATGGCATTCGACGCTTTGATCTATTTCGTAGAGAAGAATGGCCACAAAGTCGATATCGCGTCAACCGGCGAGCAGATCGAAATTGCTCTTGTCGATATGCACCGCTACGATCTCCTGATTCTGGACATCATCATGGAGCCCCTGCCATCGTCCGAGTACAACGAACAATATGGGGGAATCGATGTACTGGAGAAGATCGCAGCGACCGGCCGAGGCCTCCCAATTATCATGCTCAGCGTCATGCCTGCACGTCTCATCAGGAACGAGGCAATTCGCCGAGGATTAGATTTGGAGCGAATTGGCGTGAAGGAAATCAGACGCAAGGGGTCGGTCACGCCGACCGAGTTGGCCGCCAGCGTCAAGATGCACCTCAGGCGCCGGCGCGATGATCTTGCCGGAGGAGCTGAATGCTAATGCAACAGGCTTTCTGCGGCGTCATCGGGTGTTCAACTGACGGCCCATGCAGGCGTGATCGCCTGCCGATCGACGTGGCCACTAGGAGACCCCATTGAGTACTAGATCCGAGAACGCGGCTCCGAAAACGTTGCGCCACTACTCGGACTTAAAACATCACAACCTGGCATAGTCGGGCCAGCTGCACCCCGACCTGCTGACTTTCAGAAGTCGAGAGCTACTGCCGATAGTGGGACGTTGGATTAGAGTTTTCAGGGTCAAGGCACGCCTCGGATTGATGCAGATCGTCGTAGATTGAGAGCCGGAGCGCAAGAAGATGAAGTCAATTGAAAAGGACTCGCTATATCAGGTCTTCATGGAGCGATACCGCGTGGTCCTACTTGCGACCACGCTTTCCGCAGTGGTAGGGCTCGTGCTTATGGCAACGGGCGAATGGCTTCATGACCGATCACACTTATGGTCGAGCATTGCAACGGAAGCAGGCAAAGTTGTTATTGTGACTAGCGTCGTCGGCCTCATCTTCGAGTTTGTCATGCATGACCGTTTTGTCAAGCGGGTCACGCGCGACGTGAAGCGGCTCGATGAAAGTATAGAGGTTCTACAGCGCACCGTCGCGATCACATCGGGTGCCATCGAGAGCGGCCTTAGCGCGGTGTATAGCGATCGTCAAAAAGCAATCGACGACATCGACGGGCTTCTGAAAGAGGCGAAACGCGGCGATCACCTTATGATCGCAGGTATTTCCCTTGGTGATTTTCTCTGCCCTCACGGACGCCTGTATGGTCGCACCTCCGATGCGTTGACCGCAGGCATCAACATTTCTGCCCTGCTTCTCGATATGGGATCTGAAGCGGCGAAAACGAGGGCCCAGCGTGAGGAAATTGGACCTGAAACACCAAAGTTTGGGACGCCGTTGTGGCTAGAGTGGTATTACGAAACAAGTTGCTTCGATGAACTGAAGACGGCAAGCGACCTAGCACGCAGCTACCTTGTGCGTTTCGACGGTCAGAAGCGAAATGCAAAGAATGAACAAGTTGGCCGGTTTGAGGCTCGCATCTATACACTCACGCCGTTGTGCTTCCTTGCGATCTACGGCAAAACCATGTTCCTTGAGTCATATCACTATGCCGGTCGCGGCGGGGAATCTCCCATTATGAAGATTGCGCAGACGACGAAGGGCTCCCAGGACAATAGTCGCCTGTTTTCGATTTACATGAAACACTTCAACATTCTCTGCGGCCTCGCCACGCCGCTAGAGCCACCGGCGTATGACCCGCCAGCACAAACTGAACCGTCCGGAGGTGCGGTCGCCGGCTAACTCTAACGTAACCGTGCGGCCGGAACAACATGCGTGACTCAGACGTCTGCGAGGACGTGGGCAGGCCGCTCAACAGATTGGACTGCAAACTCTGAACGTATCTGATCACCGCAGGACGAGGACGGGAGGAGTGGCGTGAGAGGGCAGAGCATATCGATAAAGCCGCGGCGACGACCTTGCAGTCCTTCTCACGTCATAAAGATTGTGATCCCGATCGCCAGAAGCTGCCGGGGAGCCGCTGGATACCGAACTCCTCGCGTCGAGCTCATGCGCGACTAGAGTCTGATCCGTCTGCTCTGCGGTCCGCAAAACTGAGTCTACGCCCGCTCGTGGTTGGGAACGCGATCGTACATCCGGGGTTTGGAGCCCCTCACCTTTGCGCGATGTACTCCGTGAAGAGTTTGACGAACGCGCCCTTTGGGCCGGTCAGGTAGCCGGTTCCGCGGACGGTGACGGGCTCCTCGGAGTAGAGGCGGCCGCCTCGGGAGTAGCCCCAGACGGAGATCATTGATTGTTGCGTCTGGCCGGGGGCGAGCTTCAGGTTCACGTTCGTTGTGACCGGCGCGATGCTGTAGGCGCCGGTGCTGATGGTGCGGATCTCGATGCGGGTGAGCGTTACGGGATCGCTGGTCGTGTTTTCGGCGGTCAGCACGAACTGCACGGTTACCGGTCCGTTGAAGGTGAAGGTGTTCACGCCCGTATCGACCTGCTCGAGGTGCAACGTGACCTTCGGCGCGTTCGGGTCGTCATCCGCGCTCGACGCACAGCCTGCGGCGAGGAGCAGCACAGCCAGTAACGCATAGATTCGTTTTGCCATCGTCAGATCCAAACCCCGGGCACCCCGGTCACCGGCTGCAACTCCCCTGCTGCGGACATCATTCCTCCGAATCTGCGGGATGCCGCGCGCCGGCAGCGTCCAGGTGAGCTACGCCCGATGCGGTTGGGAGGGACGGTACGTCAGGGGTTTGGCGTGCGTCAGCGTTGGGCGATGGTCTCGGTGAAGAGTTTAGCGAAGTGGCCTTTCGGACTGGTCATATAGCCCGTGCCGCGCAGAATGACCGGGGCAGCGGAGTACCCGCGGCCGCCGTGAGCGTTGCCCCAGAGCGAGATCGGGAGCTGCTGCGACTGGCCGGGAGCGAGCTGCACGTTGAGGGTCCTCGTGACCGGCGCAATGGTGTAGGCGCCATCGCTGATCGAGCGGACCTCGAGGCGTGCGAGCGTCAGCGGCTCCGTTGTCGTATTCGTCCCGGTCAGGACGAACTGCACAGTGACCGGTCCGGGGCTCGCGAAAATATTCACGCGCGTGTCGACCTGCTCGAGGTGCAGCGTGATCTTCGACGCGTTGGAATCTTCGCGTGCGCTTGAGGCGCATCCGGCAAGTAGGAGAACGGCGGCAAGGAATGCGTAGGTTCGTTTCATGATCATCTCGGGGGTCGCTGATCGGGGGTCGGGAGTCGGAACGGAATCAACCCGCAATCGCTGGCAGGCCGGTCACCTGTTCCAACTCTGCCTCCTCAGCAATCCACTCATTCGTTCGGAAGGCGCCTTCCCATCGTGCGACCACGACCGTTGCGAGGCAGTTGCCGATGACGTTGACGCAGGTGCGGGCCATGTCCATCAGCTCGTCCACGCCCAGGATGACGATGACGCCCTCGGCGGGAAGGTTGAACGACGCCAGCGTGCCGAGAAGAATGACCAGCGAGGCGCGCGGCACGCCGGCGACCCCCTTCGACGTCAGCATGAGCGTCAGCAGCATGATGATCTGCTGCGTCCACGAGAGATGGACGCCGGCGGCCTGGGCGACGAAGATCGAGGCCAGGGCGAGATAGAGCGTGGTGCCGTCGAGGTTGAAACTGTAGCCGGTGGGGAGAACGAAGCCGACGATGCGGCGGGGGACGCCGAGGCGCTCCATGTTCTCCATTGCCTTCGGAAGAGCGGATTCCGAGGAGGTCGTGGCGAAGGCGATGGTGGCGGGCACTTTGACGGCGCGGAAAAAGTCGCGCAATGGAACACGGAAGAGGAGCGCGACCGGCAGCAGCACGCACAGCAGAAAGACGACCAGCGCGCCGTACAACGTCAGCACGAGCATGCCGAGGTTCTTGAGGACGCCCAGGCCGGAATGGCCGATCGTGTTGGCCATGGCCGCGCCAACTCCGATCGGCGCGAACTTCATCACGAACTCGGTGAAGCGGAACATGATGTCCGCCAGCGACTCGCACCAGGTGATGACGGGACGCGCCTTCTCGCCGATCGACGTCACCGCGAGCGCAAAGAGCACCGAGAAGACGACGATTTGCAGCACATCGCCCTCGGCCATCGCTTTGAGGATCGAGGCCGGCGCGAGGTGGGCGATGATCTCGCCGAATTTCTGCGGCTTGGCGGGTGGGTCAGGCGCGGTGAGGCCCTGCCCGACGGCATCGGCAGCTTGCGAGGCTTTCGCAGCAGCCGTGACGTTGTCGCCATGTGCGGCGGCGAGATTGGCTTCTTTCGCCAGCTTCGATGCGCGGTCGGCGAGCACGGCCTTGTTCACTTCGGTGTGGACGCCGGCGAGCGAAACGCCGACGCCGGGCTTGGTGAGATTCACGGCGGCAAGTCCGATGAAGAGCGCGAAGGTCGTCACGATCTCGAAGTAGAGCAGGGCCTTGAAACCGATGCGCCCCACCTGGCGGATGTCGCCGGTGCCGGCGATGCCGATGACGAGGGTGGCGAAGATCAGCGGGGCGATGATCGACTTGATCAGGTTCAGGAAGAGCAGCGAAAGGGGCCGCATCGCCGTGCCCCAATCGGGCCAGAGCCAGCCGACGAGCACACCGATGGCCAGACCGATGAAGATCTTCTGCGTGAGGGAAACTTTCGGGAGTGCCATGTGGCGGGAAGTGTAGGGGACGGAGGGCGTGAGTACAACGAGGAATGGTGCGCTGATCGCGGTCTGGCGTCCCTCGGTGTCAGCCGGTGTCGGCCCAGCGTCATCCTGGCTGGAGTCCCAGGAAGTGTTCGACGGAGTGCGCCAGCCTGGACTTACTGCGCCTCACTTCGCGCCCGGCTGTTCGGTATCGGCAACGACAGGCTCGATAACGGAGGCGCTCCCCTCGGTATCGACGACGAGTCGCTGGACATTGAGGATCTCTCCTTCGATATCGACACGGCATCGTTATCGAAGGGAGCTTCTTCGATGTCAAACGGAGCGCCGCCAATGTCGAATGGAGCGCGGCTAATGTCAAACGGAGCGGCGCTAATGTTAAACGGCGCGCGGCTAATGTGAAACGGAACGCCGCTAATGTCAAACGGCGCGCGGCTAATGTCAAACGGGACGCCGCTAATGTCAAACGGCGCGCGGCTAATGTCAAACGGAACGCCGCTAATGTCAAACGGGACGCCGCTAATGTCGAACGGCGCGCGGCTAATGTCAAACGGGGCGCCGTTAATGTCAAACGGAGCGTCTCCGATAGCAAACGGAGGGGCCTCCAATTCGAAACGAGCGTCTCCAATATCGAAAGACATTCTTACAGAAGATGATTGCTGTAGCGATCTTTTAACAAATTGACCCCTTTTTTAGCGGGGGGTGCCTCGTCTAAGTATGCGAGGAAGGCAAAGTCACTCGCAAAGCGCGGCTGCCTGTTGCCCTACTCAAACGAGGTACTGAGCCCGTCAAGCTTGAGCCATGGCGCGACGGACCCGGATGCAAGTGGGGTTGAGCGGTAGCTCCTCCAGCCTCGGAAGTATCCCCCGCGGCCGCGGACTACGGGGGCAGGCGAGCGAACGGTTTGCGGCGTTTCGCTCATGACGTTCCAACCCGGAACTGCGTCCGAGCTGCGCACTCAGCCCGCGCGCCGTCCCATAACAAATTTATGCCCTTCGGGGCAGGAAAGGAGTTTCACCATGTCGAATGAAAATGAGGTCAAGCAAAACAACGGCGCTGCGGCGGCAGACGGTCAGTCCGTCACGCCGGAGGCGATCGTGGAGACGCTTCGCGCGCTGCGCGAGCAGATCCCCGAGTACGTGCAGTTGGCGCCCGCGGACGCGAAGTCGATTCAGCCTGTCGCCAGTGTCCACCCGGATTTTGCGCAGGCGGCCATCAACGCCATCGGAGCATCGCCGATGGTTCAGGCGGTCGTCGGCCAAACGCCGGAGGCATTGCAACAGGATGCTGAGTCGGCCGCCCGTTG
>DATLVW010000002.1:0-4506 GCA_035577085.1 Thermoanaerobaculia bacterium | reverse complement strand
GCGTCGCGCCGCGTCTCCGCGGGAAGCCCGGACTACTGGGATTATGCGACGCTGCTCGAGCTGGCCGTCCTGGGAAAGAACGAGGCCGAGGCAGTGGAGAACCTCACGCGCGCGCTACCAATCATTCGGGCGAAATGGGAGCCCGAGACGACGCTCAATAACCTAAAGATGATCCGCAAGGCGCGAAAGGATCGAAACGAAGAAGAGCCGGCGTGGATCGAGGACGTGATGAACGCGCTCGACGCCGCGGCTCAATAGCAGAGTCGACGGCTGACGTTCGACGTCATGAGACGATTCGGGCACGTCGCGCGCAGCACGGAGCGCCGAACCGCCGCCAGAGACAATTTGGCCTGCCCGCCGCGGGAACGTTGATCAAAGCCTGATACCGAGCGCGTATAATTCGTGCGTTCACCCTCTCAAACTAGACAGAGATCTTGCGGCATCGCGCCGTCGGAGACGAGTCGCTATGACGAACGGCAATCAATCCGCGAAACTGTACGAAGAAGGTCCAGGCGGAAAAGCAGTGGGATGGCGCGGAGTCATCCCCGGCGCGATTCTGCTCGTCGGACTCTCAGTGCTCTGCCTCTATGCGCTCGTGGCGTTGTGGCCGCATCCGACGCCATCGGGAACGCTGAAGGATTCGAACGCGCCGACCACCGCGACGAGCACCGCGCCGACCACTACCGCCGCGACCGCGACAGGGACCTCGCCGGCGACGAACACGGCCACGTCATCATCCGCCGCGAATACGACAGCCGCGCCGTCAACATCGACAAGCACGGCACCGCCCTCGGCCGCGAACAACATACCGTCACTATCCGCCAGCACGGCTGCGACGCAACAGCGCGCGAAAGAGTGCGCCGACGTCAACGACAAGGACGAGTGCGACTGTCTGGCGCGGGTCGACTACAAGCGCAAGCTGCACGACCAGGAGAAGTCGCCCGACAGCCCGCGCCTCAAGGACGATCCGACGTGCGTGTACATCTTCGGCGGCTGGCATCTCATCTGGAACGAGACGCGCCTCATCCTCGTTGTCATCCTCTCCGGATTTCTGGGAGCGCTGGTGTATTCGCTTCGCTCCTTCTTCTGGTACACGGGAAATCGCGAGCTCAAATGGAGCTGGCTGCTGATGTACCTGCTCGTGCCGATCGTCGGCGCGATGCTCGCAGTGATCTTCTACATGCTCTTGCGCGGCGGACTCTTCTCGCCGACGACAACCGTCGCGGACACCAGTCCGTTCGGCTTCGCCGCGATCGCCGCGCTCGTCGGCATGTTCACGAATCAGGCGTCGGAAAAACTGCGAACCGTTTTCGAGACGCTGATGACGAAGCCGGCGACGGGCCGCGACGCCTCCACCGTCGTTCCGCCGACGATTACGTCGGCCGCGCCATCAAGTGTGATTGCGGGCGTCGACACCGTGTTGACCCTCAAAGGAAGCGGCTTCACGCAGACGTCGGTGGTCATTATCGGCAACGAGGAGTTGAAGCCAACGGTCCTCTCCGCGAACGAGCTCACAGTTGGAATCCCCGCCGCGCTCAGCGCGAAAGCGACCGTCCTCAAGCTCGTCGTTTCGACGCCAGGCGCCGGGAAGTCGAGTGAAGTCAATGTGAATGTCTCGACGGCGCCGCCGCCGCAGTAAGGAGGCCGCGCGCATCGTCTTGGTGGCCATCCTCTGAGCCGCCGGAGAATCGCCGCAGATGGCGGATGGCGGCGAAGTGCTTATCGAATAAACTGTTGCGGAATGCCGCCGCGCCGCACTTCCAGCACCGCGCCCAGGCCGTTTGCCTTCGTGCTCATGCCCTTTGCCGCGGCATTCGATGACGTATATGAAATTGCGATCAAGCCGGCGTGCGAAGCGGCGGGGGCGTACGCCGAACGAGTCGACGATCAGATTTTTCAGGGCAACATTCTGCAGCGTGTGTATCACCAGATCGCAAAGGCCGATCTCATCGTCGGAGACTTGACCGGACGGAACGTCAACGTCCTTTATGAAACGGGGTATGCGCATGCTCTGCGCAAACACGTGCTTCTTCTGACGCGCGGTAGCGGCGATGTCGTGTTCGACCCGGCACACCATCCGTATATCGTGTACGAAAGGCTGGTCGATCTTCGCACGGAGCTCGAACGGAAAGTACGTAATCTCCTCGAGACGATGGAGCAGCGGACATCGCCGGTCGCGATTCCGGTTTCGGTCATGATCGACGACGTCTTACTCGACCCGATCGTCGCACGGGACGTCGTCGTCAGGCAGCGAGATGATAAAGGATGGATCGGTTTTCACGTCGTGGTGCAGAATCCGGCCCTTCGTGTCATCCGGCCGCTCGCTCTGCAGATTGGAATGATTGCGCCAACTCACCTGGAAGTGACCACTCGCTTCGAGGGGGTGAGGATGGATTCGACGCGGCTCGGCGCCGACGCAGTCCTTCGGATCCTGCGAATGGACTTTACGCTTCTTCCTGGAGCTGGGACGAAGCTCTGGATGACGTGCTATCCCAAGAGGAAATACGAAGAGGGTGAAGCAGTCGGAGCGTTCGCCGTTCGTGTGATGACCGTCGAGGGATACTACGACTTCGCATTCAACCTCACGGCCGCGCCGCCCGAGCCGGAGAAGAGTCCCGAATGAGCGGCCCTCGGCCATTTGCTCTCGCCCTCGTTCCGTCAGGCGCAGCGTTCGACGATTCCTGGGAACTCGCCATCAATCCTGCCTGTGAAGCAGCGGTGCGTATGCCGAGCGGCTCGACGCCCAACTTTTTCCGGAAACGACCCTTCAGCGTATCCAGAACCTGATCGCAAAAGCCGACCTCGTCATCGCCGACATGACGGAACGGCACCAGAGTATTTTCTACGCAGCCGGCTATGCGCATGCTCTCGACAAGCAGGTGATTCTGCTGACAAAGGACGAAGAGGACATTCCGTTCGACCTCAAGCACTACCCACACATTGTCCATGGAGGCCGCCTCACCGACCTGCGGGCTGAGCTCGAGCGGCGTGCCTGTCATCTTCTCGATGCTGCGGCGCGGGGCGACGCTCCCCTCGCGACGCCGGTCGAGATCAGCGTGAACGATGTAGCACTCTCGCCCGACGTCCCGAGACTGGTGAAAGCAAACGACCAGGGAAGAAGCGGTCTGTGGTTCGACATCGAAATTCGAAATCAGGGAGGATGGCGGCTGAGACCTGCGAGCATGCAGCTCGGGCTGATCACGCCGGGTCATTACTTCGAGGCGTCCGCTGACGGCCCCCTTTACGTCGAGAACATCCCGATCGACGCCGGCAGACGCCTTTTCCTTTCACAGGAGGAGCACACAATCCTTCCAGGCTCATGGGAGACAACGGGTTTTATCGCGCACACGCGTCAATGGAGCGATGCGCGCGAAAGCGAACCGTTCGCGATCAGGGTCCTCACTGAGAGCGGATACTTTGATTTCCCGTTCACCGTTCAGTGGCCGGTCACGAGCGAACCAACATCCGCAGAATCTGGCGGGGCGTGATCGCTTCGTCCTAAGTAAGCGGCTAGCACCGACGCGTGTCACCAATTGCCGGTCTCCACTCCCTGGTTTCCGCCGCAGCGTTGGTGTAAGCTCCGTCCTTCACTCCATCAGTCTAAATAGGTGTCCGCATGGCCGAGAACCGTCAGTTCAGGTACGCGCACGACGTGAATACATCCGCGTTCAGCAGAGAGCTCTCTGCGCGCGTGGAGGCTTATTTCGCGGAGCGCGGTATCTGGCGTCATGCGAACCTGGAGATGTACTCCAAGACTGTCCTGGGCCTGGTGATGACCGTCGCCGCGTACTACTGGTTGATGACTGGCCATTTCACCGCGCTGGAAGTCATCGGTGTCTACGTGATCCTCGGTACCGCGCAGTTGTACAGCGCCTTTAACATCGCGCATGACGGGAATCACAGCGCCTACTCCGACAAGAAATGGGTGAATCGGGTGGCTGGCTGCGTGTTCGACGCGATCGGTGTGAGCTCTTACATGTGGCGCCTGCTGCACAACACCGCGCATCACTCTTTCGTAAACATCCGTGGCGCCGATACCACGCTTGTGTCAGGCAACATCTTCCGCTTCTCGCCACACGACCAGCGCCGGCCGCTCCATCGCTTCCAGCATCTCTACGCACCGTTCTTCTATTGCTTGTCGTCATTGGACTGGGTGCTGACGAAAGACTTCCGCTGGCTGATGCCGGGCAAGAGTTTCGGCAATCGCAAACAGATCAAGCATCCGTTGAGTGAGCTGATCGTACTGTTCGCGTTTAAGGCCTTCTACTACACGTACATGCTTGTGCTGCCGTTGCTGCTGCTCGATGTGCCGTGGTGGTCGATCCTCATCGGGTTCGTTGCGTTGCACGCCTGCATGGGCTTCGCGATCGCGGTGATCTTCCAGCCCAATCACTTCAACGAAGATGCGACGTATCCGGAGGCGGATGAAGAGGGACACATCGGCAACAACTACATCCAGCATGTCTTCGACACGACCTCGGATTACGCGAATCATCCCGTCAAGAA
>DATLVW010000001.1:0-6773 GCA_035577085.1 Thermoanaerobaculia bacterium | reverse complement strand
CATACATCATCGAGTCCCGCGTGCGCGCGGCGGTTGAACTCCTCGCGCTTGGCGTCGAACAGCGCGAAGACGACGATCTCGAACCCGAGCGCTTTGCCGATCGCCAACGCGATGCGCGTGAGCATGGCGTCAACGTCGAATGAGCCGATGAGTCCGTTCGCAACCTCGAGGATCAGCGACTTCGTCGCCGCCTGCGCCTCAAGCTGCGTCGTCTTCTCCACCATCTCGCGCCGCAGGAGCTGGTCCTGCAGCGAGACGCCGGCCTGATTCACGAGCAACGTCAGCAGGTTCATGCTGCCGCTCTTGAGGATCGACGGGTCCTCCGTTTCGTACACAAGAATCCCGTAAATGACCTCGGCCGTCTGAATGCCGATGAGCACCTGGATGGCGTTTCCTTCCGACAGCGGGAACCGGCGCTGATCGTTGTGAAACACAAACGCTCGGCTCGGCGCCGACTCCGCGAAGCCGGCCGATTCGACCCACGCGAGGATGTCCTGATCGGTCGGGTCGCAGAATCCATGGCGGTAGACCGTTGCCGGGATGTCGGGGTTCACGCCCCAAGTGACGATCGCGCATGCCTTGAGCTTCGCGAGACGCCCGAGGAGGGCGACCATGCGTCGCAACGTTTCCTGGTCCCCCTCGGCAGTCAGGATCTGCGACGCGCTTTCGGTCAGGATCGAGAGCTCGCGGTTGCGCCGCGTCAGTTCTGCGTTCTGCCGCACCGCGTCCGTCTCGTTTCGCATCGAGTATGCAACGAGCAGCACGGGCAGGAACGCCAGTGCGAAGCCAAGCTTTCCGTACGCCGCGTACGACAGCACCTCGACGGCGACGACGGGCGACATCAGAAGCAGCATCCGCCCCTGCGCGATGAGGATGCGACGGACGTCGATGGCGTCACCATTGCCGGCGAGCCCTTGCCGGATGGCCACGAACGCCAGGTGCACGATGAGATAGCCGACGACGAGAAGAACGTAACCGGAGACCTTCGCCATCAGCGGTGCGTTCTTCGCGACCGCCGACGAGTAGAGCCACGCCACGACATAGCAGGAGAGCGCGAGCTGCGCCGCGTCGCACAATGACTCGAGCCGGAATGTGCGGCGCCGGCCGTCGCGCGCTACGTAATACGCCGCCGTGCCGGCGAAGACCGAAACCAGCGCGACTACCGGATCGTGCAGAACGAGAATCGCCGCGAAGGCGACGGCGGCTTCGAAGCCGCTGACCTCATCGTCGACGCGTACCCAGGCCGCGATTGCGATCAACGCCGCGTAAAACAACAGCGTCTGCGAGGAGGCCCAAGTGGAGGTGCTGAGCGTCCACAGCGTGGCCATCGCAGTGACGCTGATCGTCACAAGCAGGTAGACGCGTAGCAAAGCCGCACGCTTCATAAACCCCGAACCCGATGGAATTGTACTCGTCCAGCCCTCAATCGCTGAATCGCACTTGTGACAGATAATCCGCGCCCATGACCTGGGAAGCCGTCATCGGCCTCGAAGTGCACGCACATCTTTCGACGGACACTAAGATCTTCTGCGCGTGCGCCACCTCATTCGGCGCTCCGCCGAACACGCAAGTCTGTCCCGTCTGCCTCGGATACCCTGGTGCGCTTCCCGTTCTCAACCGCCGTGCGGTCGAGCTGGCCATCCGCGCCGCGCTCGCCACCGGTTGCGCGATCCACGAGCGCTCCGTGTTCGCCCGCAAGAACTACTTCTACCCAGACCTGCCAAAGGGCTACCAGATCTCGCAGTTCGACCGGCCCCTCGCCACGGGCGGCAGCATCGGCAACGTCCGGATCCTGCGCATCCACATGGAGGAAGACGCCGGCAAATCGATCCACCACGGCGAGGTCTCGCACGTCGATCTCAACCGCGCCGGCACGCCGCTCGTCGAGATTGTCTCGGAACCGGACATTCGGTCCGCCGAGGAGGCCGATGCCTACCTCACGCGGTTACGGCAGATTCTGATGTACACCGAGGTCTGCGACGGTAACATGGAGGAAGGGTCGCTGCGCTGCGACGCCAACGTCTCGGTTCGTCATACCGGCGCCGGCCTTGGCACGCGCGCCGAGATCAAGAATCTGAACTCGTTCCGCTACCTGCGAAGTGCGATCGATTTCGAAATCGCCCGGCAGATCGCGATCCTCGAATCGGGCGGCACGATCACGCAGGAGACCCGGCTCTACGATCCTGCGTCGGGCGAGACGCGGACCATGCGCTCGAAGGAAGAGGCGCACGACTACCGCTACTTCCCTGACCCGGACCTGTTGCCCCTCGTCGTCGATCGCGCATGGATCGACGAGATCGCCCGATCAGTGCCGGAACTGCCGCACGTCCGCGCGGACCGCTACCAGCGCGACTTCGGCTTGAGCGCGAAGGATGCCGAGGCTCTGGTGACGTCGAGGGAACTTGCGGATTACTTCGAGGCGACCGTCGAGAGCAGCGGAAACGCTCGCGGCGCCGCGAACTGGGTGCGCAATGAAGTGCTGCGCGTGCTCAACGAACAAAAACTCGATCTCGCGTCGTACCGCGTCACACCGGGCAAGCTCGGTCGATTGATCCGCCTCATCGACAGCGGAGCGATCGGCGGCAAATCAGCGAAGGAAGTGTTCGATGACATGTCGGCAACCGGCGACGAGCCGGAAGCGATCGTCGAGCGCAAAGGGCTCTCGCAGATCAGCGACCCGGCGGTAATCCGCGAGGCCGCGCAGGGCGTCATCGAGCGCAACCCCGCGCAAGTCGAGCAGTACCGATCCGGCAAACAGCAGCTCTTCGGCTTTCTGGTCGGTCAACTGATGAAGGAAACGCGCGGGAAGGCGAACGCGGACCTGGCCAACCAGATCCTTAGGGAACTGCTCGATCAAGCATGACGGATGAGTAGCGTAGCGCCGACGGCTCGTCGGCTGTATCGCCACCGGCTCGGTGGCGGTTCTTACGACGGTCGCCGGCGAGCCGCCGGCGGTCCAGCCGCCGGGCCGGCGGCGCTACGCTTCACGCCTTTCATCCCTCATCCTTCGTATGAATTCGGCTGCCATTTCTTCCGTAATCGCTATGCTATGATCGAGCGGTTCTTCAGACATCCACTTTCCAGCGCAATTCGAGTCACTTAGCGAGTTTTACTTAGGAGGTCCAGCTTGCGTTCTTTCAGCAAAATCGGGCTATTGGTTTCAGTGGCGGTGCTGGCAGTCAGCAGCGCCGCGTTCGGCTCCGGATTCGGCATCTTCGAACAGGGAGCAAAGGCTACAGCAATGGGTGGCGCGTTCGTGGCAACCGCGGACGATCCCAGCGCCATCTTCTACAACGTGGCAGGCATCGCCCAGCAGCGCCACACCACCTTCCTCGCCGGAGGGACGTTGATCAACTTCAGCAATGAGTTCACCGGCGACCCGAACGACCCGCTGACGGTCGGCACGACGGGGCAGTACGCGAAGCACACCTTCGTCCCGCCGAATGCGTACCTCATCGTGCCGGTTGGCAGCAATCTCACGTTCGGCGTCGGCGTCTTCACGCCGTTCGGACTTCGCACGAACTGGGAAGAGCCCTGGGTTGGCCGCTTCGTCTCGCGCGATGCCAACGTGAAGACTCTCTCGGTCGAGCCTGCGATCGCGTGGCAGACCACTGATGGCCGCCTCGCCATCGGCGCCGGCGTCGAGTACCGCCGCTCGCACATCGCACTCAACCGGAACAACGCCGGATTCAACCCGCTGACCGGCCGCGTCTTCGATTCCGCGAACGCATTCCTGAACAGCGATTGGGACACGACCACCGGCTGGAACGTCGGCATCCTGCTCAAGCCGGCGCCAACGTGGCGCTTCGGGCTGTCCTATCGCGCCGACTCGACGATCGACTACAAGGGCAAGGCTCACTTCACGCAGATCCTGACCGGCACACCTCTCGACGCCGTCGTGGCCACGCAGATTCCTCCGGATCAGACGATCGCCACCTCCATCAACTTCCCCGCGATCCTGGCCGCAGGCATCGCCACCTCGGCGCTCCCCGGCTGGGATCTCGAAGCGGACATCACCCACACCACGTGGAGCCGCTTCCAGACACTCGACGTCACCTTCGGCACGACGACGGCGCTCAACTTCAGCCGTCCGCAGGACTGGAAGGACACTTACTCCTACCGGCTCGGTGCCAACAAGAAAGTCAACGATGTCTGGGACGTCCGCTTCGGCGGCGTGTACGACAAGAACCCGCAGCCCACCGCGGGCGTCGGACCGCTCCTTCCGGACTCCGACCGCCTCGGCGCGTCGTTCGGTATCGGCTGGCACAGCGGGCCGTTCATCCTCGACCTCACTGAAATGGCCCTTCACTTCAAGAACCGCAGCACGGTCGGTGTCGTGCAGAACGACAACTTCCATGGCAGCTACAAAACAAACGCGAACCTGATCGGCGTCAATGCCGGTTATCGCTTCTAAGCGGCGAACCCACAAAGGAGAAACCCATATGAATCGCATCAGAAGCTTCGCCCGCATCGCCGCGGTGATGTCTGCTGTCGCGGCCCTCGCTGTTCCTGGCTTTGCCGCGCGCGGCAAAGCCGACTTCACCCGCTTCGTTGTCGTCGGTGACAGTTATGGCGCCGGTTTCGAAGCCGGCTCTCTCAACGAACGTCATCAGGTCTTCGGCTGGCCGGCCATCGTCGCCCAGCAGGCCGGTCTCACGCTTTGCACGCCGACATCGACCGCGACCGACCCCTGCTTCGCGCTGCCGCTGATCGCCTATCCCGGACTGCCGGGCGGCGAGACGGTCTACAACGGCGTAGGCCTCGTGACCGTCCCGGGCTCCGGCGCACCTCGCATGGCCGGTTTCGCCCGTCCCTACAACGACCTCGCTGTGCCGGGCTACACCGTCGGCACCACGATGTTGTTCACCGGCGCGGAACCAACCTCCGGACTCGGACAGGCCATCCTTCGCGGCCTCGGCACCGAAGTCGATCAGGCCGTCGCCCTGCATCCGACGTTCATCGCCATCTGGATCGGCGGCAATGACTTCCTCGGTGCCGTCGGCGCCGGCTCACCGGCCGGCCTCACCCCGCTGGCGACGTTCACGACGCAGTACGGCGCGATGCTCGATAAGCTCACCGCCGGCGCTCCAACGGCAGGCATGGTCGTCGGCACGCTTCCGAACAACTTCCTTGTCGTCCCGCTGACCTCTACCCTGCCGACTGTTGCGATCACGCCGAGCCTCGCGCCGGTCATCGTCAACGGTGCTCCGATTCCGCTGTTCACGATCCTCCCGGACGGTACCCCCGGACCACTTCCGACCGGCTCCATCGTTCCGCTCAGCGCACTCCCTCTTCTGCAGCAGGGCTACGGACTTCCGCCGCAACTCAAGACTGTCGCACCATTCAGCGCGCTGCCCCACACCGGTGAGCCGCTGCCGGACGCCGGCTTCATCTCGCCGGCCGAGCAGGCCGTTTTCGTGCAGCGCATCAATGACTACAACGCCGCAATCGTCGCTGCCGCAGGCGCGCGCGACATTCCAGTCGCCGACATCACTGGCCTCTTCAACAGTTTCATCCCTGGTCTCAACTTCGGCGGCGTTGCCCTCACCAAGACGTTCATCTCGGGCGGGATCTTCAGCAACGACGGCACGCACCTGAGCGACATCGGCTACACACTCTTCGCCAACCAGTACATCAAGGCGATTAACGCCGGCTACGGTACGCACATCCCTGTCGCGTCCATCACGAAGTTCTTCCAGAACAACGGGCAGAACTTCGGATTCGGTGCATCAGCGAATGTCGTGATCTCGCCGGAAGCGGCGCAGAACATGACGGTGCTTTCGATCAGCGCGCCTGAGCCGGCTCCGGCACCCGCGCCGCGCCGCCGCGCCGGTCACTAATCCCAGCATCAGCTTCAATACGAAGGGCGGCCGATTGGCCGCCCTTTTTGTTGGTTGCTCGATTTCGAAAAGGGGCGCTACGTTCCCGCCGGCCGTCCACGCGGCGATGGACGCGAGATGTCGATCATCGCCATCCGCTCTTTTTCGTCGTACCAGCAATGGAAGCGTTTGATGCCGGGCACATCGATGTCGTAGAAGCGGAAGAAGCTCGGGACGTGCAGCGACGTCGACTTGTCGGACTGACGAATCTTCGCCGCTCCTTCTTCTTTTTTATCGAGTGCGCGGATGCCGATGACCTTGCGCTTCTTGTCGTAGTAGAGGTTCGCGTTGCTCTTTCCGCGCAAGCGGAGCATGGATGCAACAGGCGTCGGCAGGCGGATCAATCGCGACTGAACGATCGTAGCCGAGGCTGGAAAGCGCTCGAATTCAGGCTGCGGATCCCACTTTTCAAATGCCATTCTCCGACTCCTCACCCATCACGTACCCTGCTGGCGTAGGTGATAAGATCATAAAATCGAAGCCGATTTTGTCAACAATTAATCGCACTTCTTTCGCCCGCTCCAAAACCACCCGGATGCATTAAATTATTCTGAGTGATTAAGAGTGGCTATCGGGCGGACATTACCGCGCAGGGAAGGCGGGCGGCTCCCTGCGGCTAACGTACGGCAGCCAATCAACTTGCGTGGGCGAGCGAGGGGGCTGGAACCTGCCGTCTTCAGGCCCGTTTTCGGTCCTTTCGGGCGAGCTTCGCGGATGGCAGGCTAAATGCTTGCGCCCGGCTGCCCCAGGAGACCGACCACCACAGAGACACAGAGATCACAGAGGTAACAACGAAAACTCTGTGCTCTCTGTGTCTCTGTGGTGATCGGTTTTGACTAGCCTCACCCCGTTTTGAAATACGCGCGGTCCAGCGCGCGGTAGTTCACCGCCTCG